>NZ_JARGEF010000300.1:0-8456 GCF_033794725.1 Streptomyces sp. ID05-39B
CTATTTTTGTTTTCGTCTGCGGCTTCAGATGTGTATAAGAGCCAGCACGGGAACGGTGGCAGGGCGCGGTCACGCCGGCGGCCGGATTCCGCGCCGGCGTGCCCGCGCCCTGCCACTGTCCCGGTTGCTGCCCTTCTCCCTGGGCCTGGCTCTCTCCCAGCGGTACGGCCCGGGGTCGTCCCTGCGACTGTGCGGTTTCCTGCGCCGTTCCTTGTGCGGTTTCCTGCTCCTGTGCGGCGCGGCGGTACTCGCCGCCGGATGTCACGTCGGGCATGCCTGTTCACCCCTGCTTTGTCTGGTGGCGGTGGAGGCCCGGCAGGTGGAAGCCGGAGCTGCCCTCGTGGCGCCCGGCCGTCCGGGAGTCCTCCGCGGGCCGGGTCGTCGGCGCCCGGTGGTGGCTTTCGCCGACCAGGTCGTCGAGGAGGGCACGGGCCTCGACCATGGCGGCCCTCAGGTCCTCGGTGCCAGGGGCTTCGCCGCCCCGTGCGCCGCCGTCCTGATGGAAGCGGGTGACGTGGTGCACGTGCCGGTAGCCCTGCACGTGGTCGGCGTGGTGCACGGCGAGCGCGGCGACCTGCTCGTCGTAGCGCCCGCCGTCCGGGTAGCCGCGGGCGCCCGCGGCGTCGGCGAGGATCCGGTCCGCCTCGGCGACCGCCTCGCGCGGGGAGTCGACGAAGCGCTCCTGCGCGGCCGCCCAGCGCGCCTCGAACCTCTCGCGCTCCGCGGGCTCCAGCGGCCGCTCCTTCAGCCCGCCGTGCCGCTCCACCAAGCCGCCGAGTTCACGCTCGGCCGCCTTGACGTCGCCGTCGTGCCGGGCCACTGCCCGGTCGTACTCGGGCCCGAAGCGGCGCTTCAGGCCTCGTCCTCCATGTGCCGACCCTCGTGCCCGCACGGCCAGGACGGCCGCGACGGCGACGACGACCGCCACGATCACGATGAGAGCGATGATCACGCCTGTGGACATGGTTGCCTTCCGGTGTTTCGGCCCCGCGGGCCGGTTCACCGTCCGGGTTGCCCGGACCGCGCCGGACAAACGGCCGCGGGCGTCGTACCCTGCCCCCGCATATCCGGTTGCGCGCTCGGTGGTACCCCCGCCGAGAATGGCCGGCATGACCTGGATCATCGCCCCGGAACCCGTGGACTCCCCTGTCGCCGCCGCGCTGTGGCGGGAGTACTACACCGAGGTCAGCGACCGCTGGTATCTGCTGCACGAGGGGCGGCGCACCGATCCCGCCGAGCTGGAGCGGGAGATCGCCGCCGGGCGGGGAACCGAACTGGCGCCGCCCACCGGCCGGTTGCTCGTCGCACGGTACGACGGTGAGCCGGCCGGCAGTGCGGGCGTGCGGCTGCTGGACGCGTCGACGGCCGAGCTGAAGCGGGTGTTCCTGCGGCCGGGGGCGCGGGGCAGGGGCGGGGGTCCGCTGCTCGTCGGGGCCGCCGAGGACGCCGCCCGCGCTCTCGGCGCCCGGCGGATGATCCTCGACACCCGCGGCGACCTCGTCGAGGCCCGCACGCTGTACGCCCGCCTCGGCTACCGGGAAGGCGCCCGGCACAACGACGAGCCGTACGCCGAGCACTGGTTCAGCAAGGACCTGTCCGGCGCGGATTCCGGCGGCGCGCGCCTCAGCTGAGCCGGGGCGCGGGGCGTTCGTCGTGCGGCTGCTCGCGGTCGGAGCCGCACAGTTCGGCGTTCAGCTCCGCCACCAGCTGGGTCAGGTCGGTGGGGCGGTCCGGGCCCCACCAGTCGCCGAGCAGTTCGGCCAGCGACTCCTCGCGGGCCCGCGAGAGGTGTTCGGCGACCTCGCGGCCCTCGTCGGTGGGCAGCAGGTCGAGGCCCGCACGCACGGCGAGCCGGCGTTCCTCGATCTGCCGGGTGGCCTCCAGGATCACCGGCAGCGGGACGGGGACGCGCTCGGCGAGTCTGCCCGGTTCGACGCTGCCGTGGCGTTTCATGCGCAGCAGCATCCAGCTCGCGGCGGGCAGCAGGTCGTAGCCGGCCCGCGCGGTGATCGTCCGGTAGATCTCGCGGCGGCCCTCGCGGGTGCCGAGGACGGACAGTGCCCGGCACACCTCGTCGTACGAGGAACGCTGGACCGGGTTGCTGGCCAGGGTCTCCGTCACGTCCGGAGCGGTGACCGAGCCGCGCAGCGGGTCCTCCTTGAGGAACCAGGAGAGGACGAAGCCGAGGAGGGCGACCGGGACGGCGTAGAGGAAGACGTCCGTGATGGACGAGGCGTACGCGTGCAGGACCTGTGGGCGCAGGGCGGCGGGCAGGTCGCCGATGATGCGCGGGTCGGCCTCCAGGGCGTCGAGGGAGACGGCCGACGGGAGGTCCACGCCCCGGAAGGCGTCCGCGAGCTTGTCGCCGAGACCGTTGGTGAAGACGGTGCCGAAGATGGCGACGCCGAACGAGGCTCCGATGGAGCGGAAGAAGGTCGCGCCGGAGGTGGCGACGCCGAGGTCCTCGTAGGAGACGGCGTTCTGCACGATGAGGACCAGGACCTGCATCACCAGGCCGAGGCCCAGGCCGAAGACGAAGAAGAACGCGCTCATCACGGCGGTGGAGCTGTGCTCGTCGAGCTGGTGCAGCAGGAGCAGGCCGATGGCCGTGACGGCGGTGCCGGTGACCGGGAACACCTTCCAGCGGCCGGTGCGGCTGACGATCTGCCCGGAGGCCGTGGACGCCAGCAGCAGGCCGGCCACCATCGGCAGCATGTGCACACCGGACAGGGTCGGTGAGACGCCGTGCACGACCTGGAGGAAGGTCGGCAGATAGGTCATCGCGCCGAACATCGCGAAGCCGACGATGAAGCTGATCACGGCGGACAGCGTGAAGGTGCGGATGCGGAACAGCTTGAGCGGCAGGACGGGTTCGGCGGCCCTGCGCTCCACGGCCACGAAGACGAAGGCCAGGGCGACGCCCAGCACGGCGAGTCCGACGATCTGCGGGGAGCCCCAGCCCCAGGTGGTGCCGCCCAGCGAGGCCACCAGCACCAGACAGGTGGCGACGGAGGCGATGAGGAGGGTGCCGAGGTAGTCGATGACGTGCTTGGCCGACTTGCGGGGGATGCGCAGGACGGCCGCGATGACGGCGAGCGCGACGGCACCGAGCGGGAGGTTGACGTAGAAGACCCAGCGCCAGCTCAGGTGCTCGGTGAACAGGCCGCCCAGGAGGGGCCCCAGGACACTGGTCGCGCCGAAGACCGCACCGAACAGGCCCTGGTAGCGGCCTCGTTCGCGCGGCGGGACGATGTCGCCGACGATCGCCATCGACAGCACCATCAACCCGCCGCCGCCCAGGCCCTGGAGTGCGCGGAAGCCGATGAGCTGCGGCATGTTCTGTGCCGTTCCGCACAGTGCCGAGCCGATCAGGAAGATCACGATCGCGATCTGGAACAGCCGTTTGCGCCCGTACTGGTCGCCCAGCTTGCCCCAGAGCGGGGTCGCGGCGGTCGACGCCAGCAGGTAGGCGGTGACCACCCAGGAGAGGTGTTCCATGCCGCCCAGGTCGCTGACGATGGTGGGCAGCGCCGTCGACACGATCGTCTGGTCGAGGGCGGCGAGCAGCATGCCGAGCAGCAGCGCGCCGATCGACACGAGGACGTTGCCGGGCACGTGCTCCTGACGGGGATCCCCCGCCACGGCCTGCGCGTCCAAGGCCATGGATGCCTCCTGAGGCTCGCGTGGACATCTTCCATCGTGATCGGTGTGTCCCGTTATGGCCTGTCGAGTCCTACCGGAATCTCCTGTTCCGGGGGTCGCGGGCAGCCAGTTGTGTGGGGGATCTGCATAATCCTTGGAGTTTGGATGGGGAGGGACGAACGGGTGAACGATCCGACGGACCGACAGGGGCGACCGGGCGAGCCGGTGCGCCCGCAGGGGCACGGCCATCCGTGTCCGCAGTGCGGCGCGCTCCGGGCGGCGGACAACACCCCGTCGTGCGCGTGCGCGCAGCGCACCTCCGACGCCCTGCGCGACACCCGTGAGGCGGAGGTGGCCGCGGCGGAGGGCTTCGATCCGCTGCGGATACGGCCGTACGTGGAGCTGGGGGAAGCGGCCGGGGACGGTGGGGAGGCCGGCGACGTGACGATGCCGTTGCCCGCGGTACGGCCGACGCCTCCCGGTGACACGGTGTCCGACGCGACGATGACCCTGCGTGCGGTCGCCCCGGCCGCGGGTACGGCCCCGGTGCCGACGCCGCTCGCGCCCTCCGGCTCGACGCCCAGCGACACCGACCTGAGCCTGTTCGAGGCGGGCCGGGACTCCGGCAGCGGGCCGTACGACGACGGGGAGGCCCCGCACGGCCGACGGCGCCGCACACTGCTGATCGCGTCGACCGGTGCCGCCGTCGCCGTGATCGCCGCGGCCGGGTTCGCGAGCGGGCTGTTCTCCTACGAGTCGCCGACCCGCGACCGGGCCGCCGCGGAGGAGGTCCGCGCCGCCGTTCCGGACGCCTCCACGAGCGCGCCTCCAAAGTCGCCGTCGGCGAGCCGTTCCGCGTCCCCGTCGGCGGCCTCCAGCGCCCCGGCGTCGCCCTCCGAGAGCGCGAGCGCGTCACCGTCCGCCACGGAGTCCAGCGCCTCCCCGTCGCCCTCCCGCACGACCGAGCCGAGTCCGAGCGCGCCGACCACCCAGATCACGGGGTCGCTGGCGCCGGGGAACGGGGCGGAGGGCGGCAGCGGCGAGGTGACCGTCCTGCGCCGCGGGGACCAGGGGCCCGAGGTGACCGAACTCCAGCTACGGCTGCGGCAGTTGTACCTCTTCAACGACGAGGCGAACGGGATGTTCGGCAACCGCGTCGAGGAAGCCCTGCGCAACTACCAGTGGTCGCGGGGTATCCAGGGCGACGAGCTGGGCGAGTACGGGCCTGCCAGCCGGACGGGCCTCGAGTCGGAGACCAAGGAGCCGTAGGAGCGGCGGGGGCGGCGGGAGCGGCAGACGGGCCTCGGGGCGCGCGGCCCGGTTCTCACGCGGTCACGTGGATCCGGACGCGCTCGCCCACGACCTCCACCCGCACCGCCGTCAGATCCGCCACCACCACGTCCGGCCGGTGTGCCGCCGCACGCGGCCCGACCCCGACCACCCGCATTCCCGCGGCGCGCCCCGCCGCGATTCCCGCCCCCGAGTCCTCGAAGACGACGCACTCCGCCGGGGCCACCCCCAGCTCGGCCGCGCCCTTGAGGAAGCCCTCGGGGTCCGGCTTGCTCGCGCCGACCGATTCCGCGGTGACGCGGATCCCGGGGAGGGCCAGGCCCGCGGCGGCCATGCGGGCCGTCGAGAGGGGGGCGTCCGCCGAGGTGACCAGGGCGTGCGGGACGTCTCGCAGGGAGGCGAGGAACGCGCAGGCGCCGGGGACCGGCACGACGCCGTCCAGGTCGGCGGTCTCCTCCGCGAGCATCCGCGCGTTGTCGGCGAGGTTCTGCTCCATGGGGCGGTGCGGCAGCAGGACGGCCATCGAGGCGTATCCCTGGCGGCCGTGGACGACCTTCATGACGTCGTCACCGTCCAGACCGTGCCGGTCGGCCCAGCGCCGCCAGACGCGCTCCACGACGGCGTCGGAGTTCACGAGGGTGCCGTCCATGTCGAGGAGGAGGGCACGGGCGGTGAGGACGGTGGTGGACATAGGGCCTCTCGTTCGGATCAGGGTGGATCAGGGTGGAACAGGGAGCGGGGTCTGGTGCTGGGGGTACGGGCACCTCCCACGCCTTTCGGGCAGCGGGGGAGCATCGCAGGGCGGAGGAGGGAGGGAGTCGGGGCGGAGCCCGTGGGGGCCAGTTGCGCTCATGGGGGTCCCCCATGAGGCGGGGGAGAGTGATGACATGCAGCGAGGTGCGGTGCCAGGGCCCGCGAGCCCGGCCTGATCCACACGAGAGGCCCTGACGGCCGGCATCGGCGACTCCCAGCGCGGACGGGGCGCGTGCGCGAGCACGCGGGGAAACAAGGCGGCCCCGCCCGCCGGTCAGGGAAAACGGACGGGAGCCACTTTGTTTCCCCACGGTACAAAACAGTGGGGCACTCACGCCACCCGACCCGTCAGGGTTCACCCTCCGTTCAGCTCGCGCGGGGCTCGGCGCCCAGTTCGTCGCACGGCTCGCGCGGCTCTGGCGCCGGGCTCAGCCGGCGACCGCCTCCCACAGGCTCCACACGCCGAGGCCCAGCATCAGCACCGCCGCGATCTGGGTGATCACCTTCAGCGGCACCCGCTTCATCAGGGCCTTTCCGCCGACGATGCCCAGTCCGGCCACCGACCACAGGGCCAGCACCGCGCCGAGACCGACGGAGAGCGGGTCGTCGTAGCGGGCGGCGAGGTTGGCCGTCATGATCTGGGTCAGATCGCCGAACTCGGCGACGAGGATGAGCATGAAGCCCGCCCCGGAGACCTTCCAGAAGGACTGTTTCTCGGGTCCCCGGATCTCCTCGTCGCCCTCGTCCTTCTTCATCAGCAGCACGGCCGCGCCGCCGAGGAACAGCACACCGGTGAGCGCGTGCACGATCTGCTGCGGGAGCAGGGTCAGCACGCTGCCGGCCGCGACGGCGAGCGTGACGTGCAGCGCGAAGGCGGCTGCGACACCGGCGAAGACGTACGAAGCACGGTAGCGGGTGCCGAGGACGAGGCCGGCGAGGGCGGTCTTGTCGGGCAACTCGGCGAGGAAGACGACGCCGAAGACGAGCGCCGTCACGGTCAGGCTGATCAAGGGTCCTCAATCGGTCGGGGCCGCCCCACCGAGAGTGCTGCTTCCTTCGCACAGGACGCCTCGGCACGGCAGCACACGTGTGCTCCGCGCCACATGGCACGGAGGTGCACTGCTTGCCGAAGGTCTCGCTGGCCGACCCTGTGAGGGCCTGCCTCCGGGCGCCGGCTCAGACGAGCTGAGCAGTATGTCGACGGTCCGGCGAAGAGCTACTCCCCTTCTGCGCCGTCCATAGTACGTGACTCTCGCACCGACCTCCGGAGCCGACCGCACCGGCCTCCGTGGCCGACCACACCGACCTCCCGAGCCGACCGCACCGACCTCCGCAGCCGACCACACCGACCTCCGTGGCCGACCACACCGACCTCCCGAGCCGACCGCACCGACCTCCGTGGCCGACCACACCGACCTCCGTGGCCGACCGCGCAAGCACCATGAGGCCGGCCGCCGTCCAGGCCCGGCGCCGACGCGGGAGCACCCTGGGCCGACGGCTGCCCTGCCCCGGAATCCGACCCCCGGAATCCGACCCTGCACCGGCCGCGGTCCGGGGACCCGGCGCCGGCCGCGGCAGCACCCTCCGGTGGGCCCGGAAATCCTCTGGTCGCGGCCCCCGGAGCGGCCGGGGGACCGAAAGTCCCGTCGCACCCCTTGTTGTGTCATGCGCACGTCACTAGCTTCTTACCGCGCGCACACCTCCCCGCAATGCGACCCCGCGAGCATTCCCTCGCTCGCACCGCAACGCCCCCACCCCCTCAAGGGAGTTCGCATGTCGAAGTTCTACGCGCGTCGACGGGTCAGCATACTCGCGGCGCTCACCGGACTGATAGCCTCCGCCGCCCTGTTCAACTCCCCGAGCGCCTCCGCGGCCCTCCCCACTCCGGTCAGCGCCACCACCGCCCGCACCTACCTCGCCTCGCTCACCGTGGCGACCGAGGACCGCACCGGCTACAACCGCGACCTCTTCCCGCACTGGATCACCCAGTCCGGCACCTGCAACACCCGCGAGGTCGTCCTCAAGCGCGACGGCACCAACGTCGTCCAGGACTCCGCGTGCGCCGCCACCAGCGGCAGCTGGTACTCGGTCTACGAGGGCGCGACCTGGACCGCCGCCTCCGACGTCGACATCGACCACCTGGTTCCGCTCGCCGAGGCCTGGGACTCCGGCGCCGACAGCTGGACCACCTCCCGCCGCCAGTCCTTCGCCAACGACCTGACCCGTCCGCAGCTCATCGCCGTCACCGACAACGTCAACCAGTCCAAGGGCGACCAGGACCCCGCCACCTGGATGCCCTCGCGCACGGCCTACCGCTGCACCTACGTCCGGGCCTGGGTCCAGGTGAAGTACTACTACGGACTCTCCGTGGACTCCGCCGAGAAGAGCGCGCTCACCAGCTACCTCGCGAGCTGCTGATCCGGAATCCCGGCGAGGAACCTCCCCATCCGCCTCCGTCGTTCCGTACCGTACGGGGCGACGGAGGAGGCAATCACGTGGCCGGACTACGGCTGGGACCCCTGCTGAGATACGCCGACGGCTCGTCCGCGACGGTCTGGATCGAGGCGAGCCGCCCGTGCGCCGCCGAGGTGCGCTGCGCGGACGGCTCAGGCGGCACGACCCGCACCTTCCAGGTGGCGGGCCACCACTACGCCCTGATCCCGGTCACCGGGCTCACCCCGGGCACGGCCACGCCGTACGAGGTGTTCCTCGACGGCGCCCGCGCGTGGCCGTGCCCGGGGTGAGCCCGGTGCCCGGGATCAGGGCGTAGT
>NZ_JARGEF010000301.1:0-8374 GCF_033794725.1 Streptomyces sp. ID05-39B
CCACGGGTGGTGGCGGTGGCCGGGTTCGAGCGGTCGCGGCCACCACCCGCCGCCGCGACCGCTCGAACCCGGCCACCGCCACCACCCGTGGCGTGCGCCACAACGGCGAAGAGGCACCCCGCAGTCAGGTCACCGCACCCCGTAACCTGTCCACCATGGCAGAGCCAGTCGTGCGCATCCCGGATGCGAAGGTCGCCCTGTCGACTGCCTCGGTCTACCCGGAGTCGACGGCGACGGCCTTCGAGATCGCCGCGCGCCTCGGTTACGACGGGGTCGAGGTCATGGTGTGGAACGACCCGGTCAGCCAGGACATCGACGCGCTCCGCAGGCTCAGCGACTACCACCACGTCCCGATCCTCGCCGTACATGCTCCCTGCCTGCTCATCACGCAGCGCGTGTGGTCGACCGACCCCTGGGTCAAGCTCCAGCGGGCGCGCGCGGCGGCCGAGAAGCTGGGCGCGAGCACCGTCGTCGTCCACCCGCCGTTCCGCTGGCAGCGCCAGTACGGGCGCGACTTCGTCCAGGGCATCTGGCGGATGGCGGACGAGACCGACGTACGGTTCGCCGTCGAGAACATGTACCCCTGGCGCTACCGCGACCGCGAGATGCTCGCGTACGCGCCCGACTGGGACGTGACGAAGGACGACTACCGGCACTTCACGATCGATCTCAGCCACGCCTCGACCGCCCGTGCCGACGCGATCCACATGCTCGACCGCATGGGCGACCGCCTCGGCCACGTCCACCTCGCCGACGGCAACGGCTCCGCCAAGGACGAGCATCTCGTGCCCGGCCGCGGCTCGCAGCCCTGCGCCGAGCTTCTGGAGCGGCTCGCGCTGAGCGGCTTCGACGGGCACGTCGTCATCGAGGTCAACACCCGGCGCGCGATGTCCAGCGCCGAACGTGAGGCCGATCTCGCGGAGGCCCTGGCCTTCACGCGGCTGCATCTGGCGTCGGCGGTGAAGGTGCCCCGCCGGTGACCGACACCGGAGCGCGCCGCCGCGGACGCCCCCCGCGCACGGAGTCCGCCGACACCCGCGACCGCATCCTCGCGGCGGCCCGCGAGGAGTTCTCCGAGCGCGGCTACGAGAAGTCGACCGTGCGGGGCATCGCCAAGGCCGCCGGGGTCGACTCGGCGCTGGTGCACCACTACTTCGGTACCAAGGAGCAGGTCTTCGCCGCCGCCGTCGAGGTCGCCGTCGCCCCTGCGCTCGACGCGCCGGACGCGGTCGCCGACGCGCCGTTGGACCAGGTGGGGGAGCGGCTCACCCGGTTCATGTTCGGCGTCTGGGAGAACCCCACCACGCGCATGCCGCTGCTGGCGATCGTCCGCTCGGCCGTGAACAACGAGACAGCGGCCGCTGTCTTCCGCCGCCT
Organism: Streptomyces sp. ID05-39B; assembly: GCF_033794725.1. Taxonomy (NCBI): domain Bacteria; kingdom Bacillati; phylum Actinomycetota; class Actinomycetes; order Kitasatosporales; family Streptomycetaceae; genus Streptomyces; species Streptomyces sp. ID05-39B. The sequence continues at coordinate 1,378 of NZ_JARGEF010000301.1, forward strand.
CGTCGCCGCGCAGCTGCTGCGCCGCATCGCCGCCCAGCTGGACGTGCCGGACGCCGAGCTGCGCGCCGAGCTGGCGGCCGCGCAGCTGGTCGGTACGGCGATGCTGCGGTACGTGATCAAGGTGGAACCGCTGGCCTCGGTGGACGTGGAGCGGATCATCGCGCGCGTGGCGCCGGTGGTACAGGGACACCTGACCGGGCCCTGACACGGGGCACATCAGTTACAGCGGACATCGGTCACTGCGGGCAACGGCCGCCGTCGCGGGCAACGGCCCCACCCGGGCACCGATCAGCCACCGATCGCCCAGCCACCGATGACCCGGGCACCGATCAGCCACACCGATCACCCGGGCAACGGCCGCGCCGCGAGATACGCATCCCGCATTCCGGACACCTCGTCCCGCCCCCTGGATGAGCGGCGTACGCTCATGAACAGCCCTATCTGCCTGAAGGAGCGAGCGACGATGCCCGAGCTGAGGTCCCGCACAGTCACCCACGGACGCAACATGGCGGGCGCACGCGCCCTTATGCGCGCCTCCGGTGTACCCGGTGCGGACATCGGCCGGAAGCCGATCATCGCCGTGGCCAACAGCTTCACCGAGTTCGTGCCCGGCCACACGCATCTGGCGCCGGTCGGCCGGATCGTCAGCGAGGCGATCACCGAGGCCGGCGGCATCCCGCGCGAGTTCAACACGATCGCCGTCGACGACGGCATCGCGATGGGCCACGGTGGCATGCTCTACAGCCTGCCGTCCCGCGACCTGATCGCGGACAGCGTGGAGTACATGGTCGAGGCGCACTGCGCCGACGCCCTGGTCTGCATCTCCAACTGCGACAAGATCACCCCGGGCATGCTCATGGCGGCCCTGCGCCTGAACATCCCGACGGTCTTCGTCTCCGGCGGCCCGATGGAGTCCGGCCGCGCGACGCTCGTCAACGGCACGGTCCGCACGCTCGACCTGGTCGACGCGATGTCCGAGGCCGTGAACGAGAAGATCTCCGACGAGGACATGCTCCGTATCGAGGAGAACGCCTGTCCGACCTGCGGCAGCTGTTCGGGAATGTTCACCGCCAACTCGATGAACTGCCTGACCGAGGCCATCGGCCTCTCCCTGCCCGGCAACGGCTCGGTCCTGGCCACCCACACCGCGCGCAAGCGGCTCTACGTCGACGCCGCCCGCACGGTCATGGACATCACCCGCCGCTACTACGAGCAGGACGACGAGTCGGTCCTGCCGCGCAACGTCGCCACCCTCGCCGCGTTCGAGAACGCGATGGCGCTGGACATCGCCATGGGCGGCTCGACCAACACGATCCTGCACCTCCTGGCCGCCGCCCAGGAGGCGGAGGTCCCCTTCGGCCTGGACGAGATCAACGCGGTCTCGCGCCGCGTGCCCTGCCTGGCGAAGGTCGCGCCGAACGTCGCCAAGGACCGTACGTACTACATGGAGGACGTGCACCGCGCCGGCGGTATCCCCGCCCTCCTCGGCGAACTGCACCGCGCCGGCCTGCTGAACGAGGACGTGCACTCGGTCCACAGCCCGTCCCTGGCGGACTGGTTGAAGACCTGGGACGTGCGGGCCGGCTCCCCTTCCCCGGAGGCGGTCGAGCTGTGGCACGCGGCCCCGGGATGCGTCCGCTCCTCCGAGGCCTTCTCCCAGTCCGAGCGCTGGGAGGCCCTCGACGACGACGCCGAGAACGGCTGCATCCGCTCCGCCGAGCACGCGTACTCCAAGGACGGCGGCCTGGCGGTCCTCAAGGGCAACCTCGCCGTCGACGGCTGCGTGGTGAAGACGGCCGGTGTCGACGAGTCGATCTGGACCTTCGAGGGCCCCGCGGTCGTCTGTGAGTCGCAGGAGGAGGCCGTCGAGAAGATCCTCAACAAGCGGATCACCCACGGCGACGTCGTCGTCATCCGCTACGAGGGTCCCAAGGGCGGCCCCGGCATGCAGGAGATGCTGTACCCGACGTCCTTCCTCAAGGGCCGCGGACTCGGCAAGACCTGCGCACTGATCACCGACGGCCGCTTCTCCGGCGGCACCTCGGGCCTGTCCATCGGCCATGCCTCCCCCGAGGCGGCCTCCGGCGGCACCATCGCCCTCGTCGAGGACGGCGACCGCATCCGCATCGACATCCCGAACCGCACGATCGAGTTGCTCGTCGGCGAGACGGAACTCGCGCGCCGTGACGAGGCGTTGAACGGGGTGTACGCCCCGTCGAACCGCGAGCGCAAGGTCTCCGCCGCCCTGCGCGCCTACGCGGCGATGGCCACGAGCGCCGACAAGGGCGCCGTGCGGGACGTGTCCAAGCTGGCCTGACACCCCGACCGCCGACCGCACAGCGAAGGGCCGCCCCCGGTCAAGGGGGCGGCCCTTTCGCACCGGAGGAAGCCCATGAAGCCCGCCGCGCCGGCCGCGCCCACGCACGAGCGTCACCAGCCCGAAGGATCTCGCCCGTCCACCGCGAACACGGTCCCGTCGGGAGCCCCGGCGTAGACCCGTCCGTCGGCCGCCTCCGGCGCGGGCAGCGTGCTCACCACGTCGTCGGAGTGCGCGCCGAACCGCGGTTCCGTCTGACCGACGAGCTTGCCCGCCTGCGCGTCGACCGCGAGCAGACGGCCGTCGGGAGCGCTGAAGTACACGTGCGTGCCGTCGACGGTCGCCACCGATCCCCTGCTCACGGCCGTCTGCAGGGACCACAGCAGCTTCTCCTCGCCGGTGTCGACGGCCACGAGAGCACCGTCGTACGTCATGAGGTACACCCGGTCCCCGTACACCGCCGCGCTCGGCTGCTGGAGCGCGACGGACAGCGCGACCCGCTTCGACACCTTCGTCCCGGGGGAGAAGCGGACCACGGCGTCGGTCATGCCGTAGCCGCCGTCCCCGTCCTCGGCCAGCAGTACGACGCTGTCCTGTGCGGCGCCCACCAGAGTCAGCGCCTCGTCGAACCGCTCGTCCCACCGCACCTCTCCGGTGGCGGGGTCGACCGCCGTGACCCGGGTCCGGCCCTCGCCGGAGGCGCTGGTCGCGTAGACCAGCGAGTTCCCGGGGAACGACACGAAGTACGGATCGCTCACGCCCGGGATCCGCCGGCTCCACACGGTCCGCCCGGACGCGGCGTCCACTCCGGTCACCGTGCCGTCGGCCGCCGTCAGCAGCAGGGTCCCGCCGGCGTACCGGACACCCCCGTACGCCGACACGTCCCGTTCCCAGCGCACGGTGCCCGAGGCCGGGTCGAAGGCCTCGACGCGCTTGCCCGAGTGCGTGAGCACATGCGCCAGCCCGCCCGCGACGACCGGCGCCTCGCGGGGCTTGTCGTCGGGGGACAGGGCGTGCCGCCACAGCTCACGCCCGTCGGACGCGTCGAGGGCGGACACCCATCCCGGCTGGGCGCAGATCAGCCGCCGTGCCTCGAACGCGCACTTGGGCAGACCGTCGGCCCCGGCCGGGCGCGTCGCCCAGGGGGCGAAGACGCCGGCGGCGGAAGGCGAGGCGTCGGTGCCCCGAGCGGCCCCGCCCGTGTCCTCGCCGAACACCTGGACGCAGGTGAACCCGCCGCCCACGACGAGCAGCAGCGCGCCGAGGGCCAGAGCGACCCGCCGCCCCCGCCGCCGCGCGCCCACCTCGGACGCGCCGCTGTCCCCGTCGGCCGACGACCTTCTCGACGACTCGGCCGCCCCCGTGGGCTCGGATTCCCGCACTTCGTCACCATCGGGCGCACGCTGCGCCGGTATGAACGCCTGCGTGTCGTACGAGGCGGCCACCGACCGCAGTTCGCGCATCAACTCGTCGGGTGTCGGCCGGTCCTCGGGCTCCTTCGCGAGACAGCGCAGCACCATCGGGGCGAGGATCTCCGGCACGCCGGTCAGATCGGGCTCGTCGTGCACGACCTGATATGCGACGACGTACGGACTGTCCGAGTCGAACGGCCCCCGCCCGGTCGCCGCGTGCACCAGCACGGAACCCAGCGCGAAGACGTCGGCGGCGGGACCGACCTCCCGCGGCCGCCGGAACTGCTCGGGCGCCATGAACGGCGGCGTTCCGATCAACTTGCCCGTCTCGGTGCGCAGTTCGCTGTCTTTCGGCCGCGAGATACCGAAGTCGATGACCTTGGGACCGTCCTCGGCGAGCAGCACGTTGCTGGGCTTCAGATCGCGGTGCACCACGCCGACCCGGTGGATGTCCCGCAGCGCCTCCGCGAGCCCGGCCATCAGCCGCCGCAACTCGCCCGCGCTCATGGGCCCGTTCCGTTTCACATGCTGCGACAGGGTCGGGCCCGGGATGAACAGCGTGGCCATCCATGGCCGTTCCGCCTCCGGATCGGCGTCGACGACGGGCGCGGTGAACGCACCGCTGACCCGCCGCGCGGCCGCGATCTCCTGCCGGAACCGGCCCCTGAACTCGGGATCCCGCGCGAATTCGGCGTGTACGACCTTCACCGCGACCTTCATGCCCGAGGTGCCGCGGGCGAGGTGGACCACGCCCATGCCGCCCGAACCCAGGCAGGACTCCAGGTGGTAGTGACCGGAGTACTCCGGAAGTTCCGCTTCCGCGCCCGCCCCGGTGTTGTGCTGTGGCGCCATGGACCACCCCCGTGCTGTTCGTCCGCGCGCGCGACGCACGGAGCCTAGTCGATGACGCTCGCGGGACCGAGGCGACTTGCTAGCCTCCGTGTGCGAATCGTGCACATGTGTTTCATGGCTTGATTCGGGGGAATCAACGTGACCCCATGTCAGTCATGGGGTCTTACGGGGGAGGTTTTTTCATGTCCGCAGAGCGCGTGGAAGAAGTGAAAGTGGCCGAAGAAGCCGGAGTGGCCGCGGCCGGGGGCGCCGTCGGGACACAGGCCGCGGCGGCGGGGCTGACGTATTACCCGATCGCGCCCGGCGTGCGCCTCAACGTCCGCAGCGGACCCGCGACCAGCTACCCGATCGTCAAGGTGTTGCGCGAGGGCACGCGGGTGCCGATCTTCTGCCAGTCGCCCGGCACCTCGGTCACGGGCCCGTACGGCACGACGAACATCTGGGACAACATCGCCGACAGCCAGTTCGTCTCGGACGCGTACGTGAGGACGGGCAGCGACGGCTACATAGCGCCCCGCTGCGACTGACCCACCCGCGCGCACGTCCTCGCGCGCACCCACCCGGGGACCCCGCCCCGCCCGGAGCCATAATCGTCGCGTGAGCGACGAAAACGGCACCCCGGACCGCGAGGCGGGTTCCCCGGACACCACGGCGGGTTCCCCGGACCGCGAGGCGGGCTCCTCCGGCCTCCCGGCGGGTTCCCGGGCCGCGGGCACCCCTGCCGCCCCCCGCCCCGAGCCCCTCCGCTTCTTCGGCACCACCTGGGTGGACCGCGACCACGGCTACACGCCCCGCCGCGTCGGCGTGGCCGTCGGCTCGCTGGTCGCCGCCGTCGCCTCCTGCCTCGTCCTGCGCTTCGCCTACGAGGGCGTCGCGCTCGCCGGCACCGGCGGCTTCGTGACCGTACTGGTGGTCGTCATGTTCGCGATCTCCAGCGCCCTGGCCTTCCGCAACACCTGGGACGGCTTCACCAGGCGCGCCGACCCCGACCGCCAGGCCTCCCTCAGGGGCCTGCTCGCCATCGGCTTCGTCGGCTCCCTCCTCGCCTACTTCTTCCGCTCGCTCACGGAGGCCCCCGGCGAGAAGCTGCACCGCGCGGAGTACGAGGCGGCCCGCACCGAGTACGAACGCCGCACCGCCCGCCGCACCCGCAACCCGTCGAAGAAGCGCCGCCGCTCCTGAGGACGTCTCCCCGAGGGGAACCACACCGATCGGCGGGCAGCCGAGCGGCCGCGCCTCATCCCGCACCGGGCGACACCCTCTGGTCTCTCCCCGCCCCTCCCGCCACGATGGCCCTATGACCCCTGCCTCCCGCACGTCACGGGCCCTCTCCTTCGACTCCGCCGCCGCCCAGTACGCCGCGAACCGACCCTCCTATCCGGCCGCCCTCTTCGAGGCGATCGAGGACATGGCGGGCCGCCCCCTGGCCGGCGCACGCCTCGCCGACATAGGCGCCGGCACCGGGATCGGAACCGCCCTCCTGCACGCCCGAGGCGCCCGGGTCGTCGCCGTCGAGCCGGGGGACGGCATGGCGGAGCAGTTCCGCCGGGGTCTCCCCGAGGTGCCGATCGTCCGCGGCGACGGCAACCACCTCCCCCTCGCCACCGCCTCGCTCGACTTCCTCACCTACGCCCAGTCCTGGCACTGGACCGACCCGGACCGCTCGATCCCGGAGGCCCTGCGCGTCCTGCGTCCCGGCGGCGCCCTCGCACTCTGGTGGAACGCCGCCGCGCTCGACGTACCGTGGATCGACGCGCAGACAAGCCGCGTCGAGCGTCACTTCGGCCTCGGCCGGGCCGTGGGCGGGAACGGCGACGGCACGCACGAGGCCCTCGCCACCTCCGCGGGCCGCCTGGACTTCGACCGCCGCCACGTCCGCTGGACCCGCCGCGTCCCCGTCGCCACGCACCTCGCGAACATCAGCAGCCACTCGCTGTTCTTGGTGCACGACGAGGAGCGAACCGCCGCCTTCGTCGACGCGGAGCGCCGGCACCTCCTCACCGTCTTCCCCGACGGCATGGTCGAGGAGACCTACGACGTCGGACTGCTGCTCGCGATCCGCCCCTGACCCCGCGGCCCTCTCCGCTCCCGTGCGGCGGCCCATCCCTCCAGGGCCGCCGCGCACGCATGATCCATGTGCCGCAGCCCGCCCAGCTCCAGGTGTATCTCCCGGTCCCGATGCTGGACATCCAGTGCGTGCAGGGCGTCCAGCAGCTTGGGCAGCCGCAGGAAGGTGGCATGCCCCAGCACCCGTACGACGATCCCGGCGTCACCGCGGTCCTCGGTCTCCACGTGCACATGACTGACCTCCCAGGCCGTCTTCGCCACGGCCAGCGCCAGCCCGGCCAGCACCCCCTCGAACAGACTGCCCACGACGACCCCCACCGCCGTCACCCCCAGCACGGCCACCTCACCC
>NZ_JARGEF010000302.1:0-8337 GCF_033794725.1 Streptomyces sp. ID05-39B
GGTGAGGGGGCGGGGGCCGGCAGGCATCCGCGGGGCGACGAGCGTGCGCGGGACGCCAAGCATCTGCCGGACGACGAGCGTGCGCGAGGCGGTGAGCGTGCGCTGGGCGGTGAGCGTGCGTCGGCCCGTGACAGCTCAACGGTCTGCTCCCGGCGTTGGTTCCGGGCCCTTCTCGCCGTCCTTGTCACCGCCGCCGTCGTCGTTCCGCTGACGGCCGCGGTCCGGCCGCGCATCCCCGCCCCGGCGCCAGCCGACCTCACCCCGGTGACGGCGGCGACGCTGGAGGGGGCGTACGCGGCCAACCGGGCCAACGCGGGGCTGGCGGCCCGCATGGCGGCCGGTCACGGGGACCGGCGCCGAGCCGCCGCCGACCAGGCGCTCGCGGCGCCGTCCCGCAGACTCCTCGCCTTCGACGGCCGCGGTGCCGGCCGGGCGGCCGAGGTCTTCGGCGACCTGGCCCACGCCGGCCGCGTCGCCGTCCTGGTACCGGGCTCGGACACCTCGCTGGACACCTACGGGCGCTTCCGTACGGCCGCCGCGGCCCTGCACCGAGCCCTCACCCGGCAGGCCCCGGCAGGCCCCGGCACCGCGGTGATCGCCTGGCTCGGCTACACCACGCCGGCGACGGTCAGCACCACCGCGATCACCCCGGACCGGGCCGACGAAGCCGCCCCGGACCTGCGGGAGTTCGTGCGAGGGCTGCGCGGCATCACCGGTCCGGACTCCCGGCTCACCCTCGTGTGCCATTCGTACGGCTCGGTGGTGTGCGGGCGTGCCGCCGACGGTCTGGACGTGGACGACCTGGTCCTCCTCGGCAGTCCGGGCACCGGTGCGGACTCGGCGGCGGACCTGCGCACCCGCGCGCGGGTGTGGGCGGCCCGTGGCGGCGGCGACTGGGTGGCGGAGGTACCGCACACCGACGTCGACCTGTTCGGCACGACGGTCGGCTTCGGCACAGACCCGGTGTCGCCTGCCTTCGGCGCCCGGGTGTTCTCCGCCGGGGACGGCGGACACAGCGACTACTTCCGGCCGGGCTCGGCCTGCCTGGCCAACCTGGCCCGGATCGTCCTCGGTGAGACCTCGGAGGTCACCCATGCCTGAGACGACCGCGGTCCGCCCTCCGCGGCGGCACCTCCTTCGGACCGGACACCCCCTGCGGCCCAGACGTCGCCTCCGGACCGGACGCCCCCTCCGGACGAGACACCTCCTCCCGACCCGGCACGTTCTTGCCACCCGTCCCGGCATACGGCGGGCGGCGGGCCGGCTCGACGCGGTCACCCCGCCCGAGCGGGACCGAGCCGTCGACGCCCTGCGGGCCCTGGCGATCCTCGGCGTCGTCCTCGGCCACTGGCTGGTGACCGCGCTCGTCGCCGACGGCGGCACCCTGCGCGCCGCGAGCCCGCTGGGCCCCATGCCGTGGCTGGCGCCGGTGTCCTGGGCCTTCCAGACGCTCGCCGTGTTCTTCATGGTGGGCGGCCATGTGGCGACGAAGAGCCATGCCTCGGCCCGCGCCCGGGGCGTGAGCTACGGCGGGTGGCTGCGGGCCCGGCTGGCCCGCCTGTTCGTGCCGGTCGCCGCCATGACGGGCCTGTGGACGGTGGCTACGGTGTGTCTGCTGCTCGGCGGGGCGTCCTTCACCACCGTGCACACGGTCGTGAAGCTGGCGCTGTCGCCGCTGTGGTTCCTGCTGGTGTTCGCCGCGCTCACGGCGGTGACCCCGCTGGTGGCCAGGCTCAACCCGTTGTGGCCGCTGGCCGTCGTCCTCCACGTGGACCTGGTCCGCTTCGGCCTGGGCGGCCCGTCCTGGCTCGGCTGGGTCAACCTGGCGGCGGGCTGGCTCGTGCCGTACACGCTGGGCGCGGCCTGGACGCGAGGTGAGCTGGAGCGTCGCCGCGCGGGCCGGCTCCTGTGCGCGGGAGGGGCGGTGGCGACGGCGGTCCTGGTCGCTTGGGCGGGCTATCCGGCGTCGATGGTCGGCGTGCCGGGCGCCGCGGTCTCCAACCTCAACCCGCCCACCCTCGCCGCCGTCACCTTCGGCCTGGCCCAGTGCGGCGCCGCCCTGCTGCTGCGCGACCGGTTGCGGCGGGCCATGCGCGGGCCGGTGCTCTGGGCCGCGGTGGCCCTGGTGAACCTCTCCGCGATGACGGTGTTCCTCTGGCATCAGACGGCGCTGATGGCGACCACGGCCACCGGTCTGTCGGCCGGCCGCCTGCCCGGCCTGCACACCATGCCCGACGGGCTGGACTGGGTCGCGGCCCGGCTGCTCTGGCTGCCCGTGTTCACCGCGGTGCTGGCCGTGTGCTGGGCGGCCTTCCACGGGTTCGAGAGCCGGGGCGGGCGGCGCCCGCGGACGGGACCGGCCGGGTCGCGGGTGGTGCGGGTCGGACGGCTGCCGGAGACCGCGGAACCACGGGAGGCCCGTCGTGCATAGGGTGGGCCGGATGAACGGGGTGGAGGAGCGGGTGACGCGCGTCCTGCGGGTGCTCCGCCACGACCTGTGGACGCTCCGCGCGGATCCGCTGCCGCCCTCGGTGTGGCTGCGCTGGCTGCCGCACGGCCTGGTCTGTCTCGTCGCGTTCGGCACCCTGGTCGCCAACGGCGACTTCCTGAGCGACCGCTATCAGCTCGGCACGCAGTTCGGTCCGCTGTGCGCGGTGCTGCAGGGTGTGGCCGTGGTACTGGCGCTGTGGCGTCCGGTGCCGGCGTGGTGGCTGTCGACGGTGGTCACCGTGGTGGTCGCCCTGGTCGCCAGGGGTCGTCTGTTCCACGATCCGCACTCGGGGGACCCGAGCTGGCCGTGGGGCCCGCCCGGCCTGATCGCCCAGTGCACCGTCCTGCTGTTGCTGTCGCTGCGGGTGCCGACCCGGGTGTCGGTCGAGGCGCTCGCGCTGACAACCCTGGCCACCTACGTCGTCGAGGGCGTGATCGGCGGCGCCAACTACGGGCCCTCCGGCACCCTCGCGGTGACCCTGTTCGCTGTCGTCGCCCTCCTCGGAACCGCCCTGCGTGGCCGCCGTGAGGCCCGGCACCAGCTCGTCGAGCAGGCCGGCATCACCGCCGAGGAGCGGGCCCGCCGCACCCTGCTGGAGGAGCGCAACCGCATCGCCCGCGAGCTGCACGACGTGGTCGCCCATCACATGTCGGTGATCTCGATCCAGGCGCAGGTGGCCCCGCATCTGGTGGAGAACCCGTCCGTCGAGCTGCGGGAGAATCTCGAAGGGATCCGGAAGAACGCCCTGGAGGCGCTCACCGAACTGCGCAGAGTCCTCGGCGTGCTCCGCTCCGAGAACCCCGAGGATCCCTACGGCCTCGGCGCGGCCGGCGGCGGAGCCGCCCCGCACGCCCCGCAGCCCACGCTCGACCGGCTCGACGCCCTGATCGACAACACCCGTGCCGCCGGGCTGGACGTCGTGACCCTGGTGCGGGGAAAGGCACCGAAGTATCAGCCGGGCATGCAGCTGTCGGCGTACCGGATCGTGCAGGAGGCGCTGAGCAACGCGCTGCGGCACGCGCCCGGTTCGCAGGTGCGGGTGGAGGTGACCCACGACCGGCGTGGCCTGTCCCTGGAGGTCACCAACTCCCGCCCGCGCGGGCCGGTCCGGTCCTCGCCCGGCGCGGGACACGGGCTGCTCGGCATGCGGGAGCGGGCCGTCATGCTGGGCGGTCACGTCGCCGCACACCCGACACTGCACGGCGGGTTCACGGTCCTGGCGTTCCTCCCGAAGGACGGCGCCGCCCTCCCGCCCGGCGAGGACACCGGCCCGCCCACCGACCTCGAACTGATCTTTCCCGAGCCCCGCCCGAAGCCGCCGACGCCCGAACCGGCGGCCGGGTCTGCGTCAGGAACCCCGTCAGGTCCCGCCTCGGGGCCCTCCGGGAACCCCGTCAGGCCCGCCTCAGGATCCTCGGCCGAACCCCCGACAGGAGACGCAACCAGATGACGAGCGGCACGATCCGCGTACTGATCGCCGACGACCAGCAGATGGTCCGGCAGGGCTTCTCCGTGCTGCTCAACGCCCGGCCGGACATCGAGGTGATCGGGCAGGCGGTCGACGGGCTGGACGCCGTGGCGCAGGTCGCCGAGCTGTCCCCGGACGTCGTCCTGATGGACATCCGCATGCCCGAACTGGGCGGCATCGAGGCCACCCGCCGTATCACCGTCGCCACCCCCGAGATCAAGGTGCTGGTGCTCACCACCTTCGACCTCGACGAGTACGTGTACGAGGCGCTGCGCGCCGGGGCCTCCGGTTTCCTGCTCAAGGACGCCTCCGCCGACCAGCTCGCGGAGGCGGTGCGCGTAGTGGCGGCGGGGGACGCCCTGCTCGCGCCCGGCATCACCCGCAAGCTGATCGCCGAGTTCTCCCGGCTGGACGGCACGCCGCGTGCTCCGCAGAAGGAGCGCGTCGGTGACCTCACCGAGCGCGAGACGGAGGTTCTGACCCTCATCGCGCAGGGGCTGTCCAATGCGGAGATCGCCCGCCATCTCGTCGTCGCCGAGCAGACCGTGAAGACGCACGTGGGCCGGATCCTGGTGAAACTGGGCCTGCGGGACCGCACCCAGGCGGCGGTGTTCGCGTACGAGTCGGGGCTCGTGAGACCTTCCGGTTACTGACCTCCCGGCCCGCGGTTCCTCCCGGCCTGCGGTTCCTCCCGACGCGCGGTTCCGCCCCGACCCGCGGTTTCGCCCCGTAGTACTTGAGAGGGACCCGGCGGAACCCCTCTCACTGGTGACGACCGATACCCCCGTCTCGGCCTACCGTTCTGATGTGACCGAGACGACCCAGACGCACACGACACCGCCGGACGACCCGTACGCCGCCTACAAGCCGCGCAGCCCGGAGATCCGGGCGTTCATGGGAGCCCTGCGGGGGCTGCGGGAGGACCTGTTCCACGATGCCTTCGCCTACCGCCCGCTGCCCCGCCGTGAGCCGGACGGCCGCTTCACCCGCAAGCTGACGGGCCGCAAGCGGGAGTACGCGACCTGGTCGCGCCACCTGCTCGTCGGGGCGGGCGGGGCGCTGGCCGTGCTGATCTCCATCGCCGACGGAGGCGGCGGCATCACGGGCCTGCTGTGCGGACTGCTGGCCCTGGCTCCGGTCCTGTTGACGCTGGTCCGCCCGGCGGGCGCCTTCTGGCTGTCGCTGGTGTCGACCACCCTGGTCGCCACCATCGGCACGGCGTGGAGTGAATGGCCGTGGCTGCCGGGCAGCTTCGTCTCCCACCTCGTGGTGCTGACGGTCGTGGCGATACGCACCCGGCCGCGCACGGCGGCCTGGATGTGGCTGCTGACCGCCGCCTACGGCTTCGTCGCCGAGACGGCCTTCAGCTGGGGCCACTACAGCACCAACGTCTCGCCGATGATGGTCTTCTCCGCCCTGATCCTGCTGGCCGTCACGGTCTGGCACATCCGCCGGCAGGCCGAGGAGGAGGTGACCGCCCAGCAGACGGTGACGGCGCACGAGCGCTCCCGGCGCACCCTGCTGGAGGAGCGCACCACGATCGCCCGCGAGCTGCATGACGTGGTGGCCCACCACATGTCGGTGGTCGCCATCCAGGCGGAGGCCGCGCCCTACCGGGTGGAGAATCCGCCGCCGGAGCTGGAGAAGGCGTTCGCGACGATCCGGGAGAACGCGGTCGCGGCCCTGACCGAGCTGCGCCGGGTCCTGGGCGTGGTCCGCGCCGAGGACTACGAGGCCCCCGACACCCCGCAGCCCACGCTCGCCGAGCTGGACGGCCTCCTGGCCAATGTGCGCGAGGCCGGCCTCCCCGTCGAGAAGGTGGTGACCGGCGCGGTGCGGGAACTGCCGCAGGGCGTGGAGCTGTCGGCGTACCGGATCGTCCAGGAGGCGCTGAGCAACACCCTGCGGCACGCGCCCGGTGCGAGTGCCCGAGTGGAGATCGGCTATGTGCTCGGCGGGCTGGGCCTGCGCATAGTCAACGGCCCGCCGCCCAACCCCGCCCTGGTGAAGCCCTCGCCGGGAGCCGGGCACGGCATCACGGGCATGCGGGAGCGGGTGACCATGCTGAACGGCGAGATGACGGCGGACCCGACGCAGGAGGGCGGTTACGAGGTGGCGGTGTTCCTTCCGGTACCGATGGCCGCCGTGGACGAAGGAGAGGCATGACCATCCGGGTACTGATCGCGGACGATCAGATGATGGTCCGCGAGGGCTTCTCCGTCCTGTTGAACGCGATGCCGGACATCGAGGTCGTCGGCGAGGCGGTCAACGGCCGTGAGGCGGTGGACCGCGTCCGTGAACTGGCTCCTGACGTCGTCCTGATGGACATCCGGATGCCCGAGATGAATGGCATCGAGGCGACCCGGGAGATCGTGGCCGCGGACGGCGCGGCGAAGGTGCTGGTCCTCACCACCTTCGACCTCGACGAGTACGTCTACCAGGCACTGCGCGCCGGAGCCTCCGGCTTCCTGCTGAAGGACGCCTCGGCCCGCCAGCTCGCCGACGGGGTCCGGATCGTGGCCGCCGGAGAAGCGCTCCTCGCCCCGTCCGTCACCAGACGCCTGATCACCGAGTTCTCGAAGCTGAGCGACGGCCCCCGGCTGCCCCGCGGCGCCCAGGCGTCCTACGGCGACCTGACCGACCGGGAGACGGAGGTCCTGGTCCTCATCGCGCAGGGCCTGTCCAACGCCGAGATAGCCGGGCGGCTGGTGGTGGCGGAGTCCACGATCAAGACGCACGTCAGCAGGATCCTGGTGAAGCTGGGCCTGCGGGACCGCACCCAGGCGGCGGTTTTCGCGTACGAGGCACGGTTGGTGAGGCCGGGCTGAGACCCTCACGCCCCCTGATCCACCTGACCACCCTTGATCACCACTGACCTCCCCGTCCTCCTGACGAGCCCGTCTCCTCACGACCCCGTCTCCTGACCACCCCGTCCCCGTGATCACCCCGGTACTCATCCCCTGGTCATCCCTGGTCACCCCTGGTCAGAGGTGGGGTCGACGGGCTAGCGTCCGGTCATGGCAGCAGTCGACGAGTTTCGCTTCGATCCCTGGGACCCGGCGTTCGTGGCCGACCCGTACCCGGCGTACGCCGAGCTGCGGGAGCGGGGGCGGGTGATCCGGTACGAGCCCACCGACCAGTGGCTGGTGCCGCACCACGCGGACGTCTGCGCACTGCTGCGGGACCGGCGGCTGGGGCGGACCTACCAGCACCGTTTCACGCACGAGGACTTCGGGCGGACGGCGCCTCCTCAGGAGCACGAGCCGTTCCACACCCTGAACGACCACGGGATGCTCGATCTGGAGCCGCCGGACCACACCCGGATCCGGCGTCTGGTGTCGAAGGCGTTCACCCCGCGCACGGTCGAGCGGCTGAAGCCGTATGTGGAGCGGCTGGCCGGTGAGCTGGTGGACGGGCTGGTGGCGGCCGGCGGGGGCGACCTGCTGACGGACGTCGCGGAACCGCTGCCGGTGGCGGTGATCGCCGAGATGCTGGGGATCCCGGCGTCGGAGCGGGCCCCGCTCCGGCCCTGGTCGGCCGACATCTGCGGGATGTACGAGCTGAGTCCGTCCGAGGAGACGGCCCGCCGGGCGGTGCGTGCTTCGGTGGAGTTCTCCGAGTATCTGCTGGAGCTGATCGCGGCCCGCCGCAAGGAACCCGGCGACGACCTGATCTCCGGGCTGATCGCGGCCCATGACGAGGGCGACCGGCTCACCGAGCAGGAGATGATCTCGACGGCCGTGCTCCTGCTGAACGCGGGCCACGAGGCCACGGTGAACGCCACGGTCAACGGCTGGTGGGCGTTGTTCCGCAACCCGGACCAGTTGGCGGCCCTGCGCGCCGACCACGGCCTGGTCCCCTCCGCCGTGGAAGAGCTGATGCGCTACGACACCCCGCTCCAGCTCTTCGAGCGCTGGGTCCTCGACGAGATCGAGATCGACGGCACGGTGATCCCGCGGGGCGCGGAGATCGCGATGCTGTTCGGCTCCGCCAACCACGACCCGTCGGTCTTCGCCGCCCCGGACCGTCTGGACCTGACCCGCGGGGAGAACCCGCACATCTCCTTCAGCGCGGGCATCCACTACTGCATCGGCGCCCCTCTGGCCCGCATCGAGCTGGCGGCGTCGATGAGGGCCCTCCTGGCGAAGGCCCCCACGCTGCGCCTGGCGGCGGAGCCCGAGCGCAAGCCGAACTTCGTGATCAGGGGCCTGGAGGGGCTCAGCGTCGAGGTCGGGTAGAGCGGGGCCCGCCCCCGCCCCGCTCTCGTGATGCCCGCTCTCCTGACGGCCGCTCTCGTGATGCCCGCTCTCCTGACGGCCGCCCTCGTGACGCCCACTCTCCTGACGCCCGCTCTCCTGACGCCCGCTCCCCTGACGCC
>NZ_JARGEF010000303.1:0-8212 GCF_033794725.1 Streptomyces sp. ID05-39B
CCCCCACCCCCGCCGGCGCCCGTTCCGCCGCCGACGTGGTCACCCCCCAGCTCGTCGCCCAGCTGACCAAGGGCGTCGTCGGTTCCGGGCGTACGGCGAACCACACGCCGTTCACCGGTGAGAAGCTCGCCGACCTGCCGGAGTCCACCCCCGAGGACGTACAGCGGGCGTTCACCGCGGCCCGTGCCGCGCAGGCGGTGTGGGAGCAGGTGCCGGTGCGGGAACGGGCCGCGGTCCTGCTGCGCTTCCACGACCTGGTGCTCCAGCGGCAGGGCGAGGTCCTCGACCTGATCCAGCTGGAGACCGGCAAGGCGCGCCTGCATGCCCACGAGGAGGTGCAGGCGGTCGCGGTCGCCGCCCGCCACTACGGCCGCAAGGCCCCCTCCTACCTGCGGCCGAAGCGGCACGCGGGTGCGATGCCGACGCTGACGAAGGTCACCGAGCTGCGCCACGCGCGCGGTGTCGTCGGCCAGATCGCCCCCTGGAACTACCCGCTCGAACTCTCCGTCGGCGACGCCCTGCCCGCCTTCGTCGCGGGCAACGCGGTCGTCATGAAGCCCGACACGGAGACCTGCCTCACCGCGCTGTGGGCCCGTGACCTGCTGATCGAGGCCGGGCTGCCCGCCGAGGTCTTCCAGGTCGTCATCGGCGAGGGCCCGGTCGTCGGCCCCGAGGTCGTCCGGCACGCCGACTACGTCTCCTTCACCGGCTCCACCCGCACCGGCCGTGAAGTCGCGCAGGGCGCCGCAGCCCGCCTGGTCGGCGTCTCCCTCGAACTCGGCGGCAAGAACGCCATGCTGGTCCTTGCGGACGCCGACATAGAGAAGGCCGCCGCCGGAGCGGTCCGCGCCTGCTTCTCCTCCGCCGGTCAGCTCTGCATCTCCATCGAGCGGCTGTACGTCCACGAGTCGATCGCCGACGCCTTCCTGGAGCGCTTCGCCGCCCGCACGAAGGCCATGCGCCTCGGCACCTCCCTCGCGTACGGCGCCGACATGGGTTCCCTCGTCGGGGAACGCCAGTTGGAGACCGTGTCCCGGCATGTCGAGGAGGCAGTCGCCAAGGGCGCCGAGGTCGTCGCCGGCGGGGTCGCCCGCCCCGACATCGGCCCGTACTTCTTCGAGCCGACGATCCTCGACGGCGTGACGGAACCGATGTCGGTCTGCGGCGAGGAGACCTTCGGCCCGGTCGTCTCCATCTACCGCTTCACCACGGACGACGAGGCGGTCGAACTCGCCAACTCCACGCCGTACGGCCTGAACTCCTCGGTCTGGACGAAGGACGGCCGTCGCGGGCGCGCGGTCGCCGCCCGCCTGCGCACCGGCACGGTCAACGTCAACGAGGGCTACGCGCCCGCCTACGGCAGCGTCCAGTCGCCCATGGGCGGCATGAAGGACTCCGGCCTCGGCCGCCGCCACGGATCCGAGGGCATCCTCAAGTACACGGAGGCCCAGACGGTGGCGCAGCAGCGGCTGCTGCCGATGGCGCCGTCCCTGGGGATGAGCGACGAGAAGTACGCGGAGTTCATGAGCCGCAGCCTGCGCCTGATGAAGGCGTTCCGCTTCCGCTAGACAGCACCCGTTCTCAACGAGGAGAGCATGTGTCACAGGAGAACTCCGCGCAGATCCGGGACGAGGACGGACCCGCCCGCCAGGACGCCGACGCCAGTGTCGGCACCGGCGACACCGAGGGCGGCCAGGACGGCCGGGACGCCTACGACTACGACGTCGTCGTCGTGGGATCCGGCTTCGGCGGTTCGGTCACCGCGCTCCGCCTCACGGAGAAGGGGTACCGGGTCGGCGTCCTGGAAGCCGGCCGCCGGTTCACCCGCGAGTCGCTCCCGAAGAACTCCTGGGACCTGAAGAACTACCTCTGGGCCCCCAAGCTCGGCATGTACGGCATCCAGCGCATCCATCTCCTCGGCAACGTCATGGTGCTGGCCGGCGCGGGCGTCGGCGGCGGCTCCCTCAACTACGCCAACACCCTGTACGTCCCGCCGAAGCCCTTCTTCGACGACCCGCAGTGGCGTCACATCACGGACTGGCAGGATGAGCTGGCCCCCTACTACGACCAGGCCAGACGCATGCTCGGGGTGCGCCTCAACCCGACGATGACCCCCTCCGACGTGCACCTCAAGGCCGCCGCCGAGCGGATGGGCGTGGGCGACACCTTCCACATGGCGCCGGTGGGCGTGTTCTTCGGGGACGGCCAGGACGCCGACGGGTCGGTCACGGCACGGCCCGGCCAGGAGGCGGCGGACCCCTACTTCGGTGGCGCGGGCCCCGCCCGCAAGGCCTGCCACGAGTGCGGCGAGTGCATGACCGGCTGCCGGCACGGCGCCAAGAACACCCTCAACGAGAACTACCTCTACCTCGCCGAGAAGGCGGGCGCCGTCGTCCACCCCCTCACCACGGTCGTCTCGGTCACCGACGACTCACGCGGCGGCTACGCGGTGGCGACCCTCCCGACCGACGGCCGCCGCCGGTCCGGTGGCCGCACCTTCACGGCCCGCCGGGTCGTCCTCGCCGCCGGAACCTACGGCACCCAGACCCTGCTGCACCGCATGAAGGCGGGCCACCAGCTGCCGTACCTCTCCGACAGGCTGGGCGAGCTGACGCGCACCAACTCGGAGGCGCTGGTCGGCGCCCAGACCGACGACCGCCGCTACCGCAGGGCGACCGGACAGCCGAAGGCCGACTTCACGCGCGGCGTCGCCATCACGTCCTCGGTCCACCCGGACCCCGACACCCACATCGAGCCCGTCCGCTACGGCAAGGGCTCCAACTCGATGGGCAGCCTGTCGATCCTCCAGGTGCCGTACGCGGAGGGCTCGTCGCGGGTGGCCGGCTGGCTGGCGAACGCCGCTCGCCATCCCGCCCTCATGCTGCGCTCCCTCTCCAACCGCCGCTGGTCGGAGAAGACCATCATCGGCCTGGTCATGCAGTCCCTGGACAACTCGCTGACGACGCATCTGAAGCCGACGGGCGTGGGCAAGGGCCTGCTCACCGCACGCCAGGGGCACGGCAGCCCCAACCCGAAGCAGATCAAGGCGGCTTCGGAGGCGGCCACCGCGATCGCCGCCGACATCAACGGCTTCGCCGGCTCCAACGTGGGCGAGCTGATGGGTACCCCGCTCACCGCCCACTTCCTCGGCGGCTGCCCGATCGGTGACTCGCGCGAGACCGGCGTCATCGACCCGTACCACCGCCTCTACGGCCATCCCGGCATCTCGGTCGTGGACGGCGCCGCCGTCTCGGCGAACCTCGGGGTCAACCCGTCCCTGACGATCACGGCCCAGGCCGAGCGCGCGATGTCGTACTGGCCGAACAAGGGTGAGCAGGACCCGCGCCCCGCGCAGGGAGCGGCGTACGAGCGTCTGAAGCCGGTGGAACCGCGGGACCCGGTGGTCCCGGCGGAGGCGTTCGCGGCGCTGCGGCTGCCCTTCCTGGGCATGCCGACGGTGCCGCCGAAGAAGGAGAAGAAGTTGTAGTGGTGAGGCAGCGGGCACGGAAAAGGGACCTGCGCCCCCCTCCGAGCGCAGGTCCCTCTTCGTCAACGGCCCTGAGGCCGGATCAGGCTTACGCCTGTGTCCTGCGGCGGCGCGCGGTGAACACCACGCCCGCACCGGCGACGAGGGCGACTCCGCCGACCAGCCCGATCATCGGCAGCGCCGATCCGGAGCCGGTCTCGGCGAGGTTGCCGCTGATCTCCTTGGCCTCGCCCTGGGGCTTGTTGCCGTCGGTGACGCCGCTGGGCTTCTCACCGTTCGGCTCGGCGTCGCCGACGCCGCCCGGCTTGGTGCCCGCGGCGAGGATCTCGACGTCGTAGAAGTCACCGTTGCCGTGGCAGACGGAGTCCTTTCCGGCGTAGACGGCCTCGCTCAGCGCGAACGACGAGCCGGCCGGGGCGGAGGCCTTGACCTTCACCCGCAGCTCAAGGGTCGCGGAGCTGTCCTTCTCCAGTGAGTCGAGCATGGCGACGAAGGAACCCGAGAGGTTGACCTTCTTGCCGTCCTCGTCCTCGTAGTAGTCCTGGAAGCCGTTGGTCCACTTGCCGTCTTCCTTGACCTGGATGACGGCGAGGTTCTCGACCAGGGAGGCGTCGGTCTCGTCGTCGTACTCCACGAACCCGTCGATGTAGACGTTCTTCAGGTCGGCGTCGGAGTCGTTCTCCACCACGAACTCGAAGTCGTGCCAGCCGGAACCGGCGACGATCTTGTTCGGCAGTCCTTCGATGGTGGCCGACAGCTTCTCGTCCAGTTCGAACGACTTGCAGTCCTCGTACGGGTCGAACGCGTCCTCCTCGTCCTTGCCCTCGTCGGCCGACGGGGTGCCGGTGGACGACTCCGAGGACGAGGACGAGGACGAAGGGGACTGCTCGCTCGACAGCTCCTTCGAGGAGTCGCCGCTCTGGGACGGGGACGCCGTGTCGGACGGGGTCTCGGACGCGGAATCGGGGGCGCTCGGGGAACCCGTGCCGGACGGCGAGGCGGAACTCCCCGTCTCCGACGACGACGCGCTCGGCGACGCCGTGTCGCCCTCCTCGGCGAAGGCGCCCGGCGCCGACAGCAGGGCCAGCGGCGCGATGACGGCGGTCGCGGCCATGGTGACCATGGCCCGGCGGAGCTTCATGCAAAGACCTCGATGGTTCCGATGCGTCGCGACAGCAAGGCCGCGACGCGGTTGTTCAGACCTTCCGCAGGGGAGAGCGGGTATGGCCCTGAGTTCGCTACGTGTGACTGGCGAAGGCTGTGAAGAGTTGCGCTCTCTTCACAGGTTCTTTATGTGGCTTGCGTCACGTGAGCCGTGTCCCCCGGGGCCGCCCCCTCGACCGTGGGCGGACATGACGAAGGGCCCCGCGGGACGGATCCGCGAGGCCCTTCTTTTCGTCAGCACCGGCGTCAGGGCAGCGCCGGTGCCTGGGAGCGGCGCCGGGGGGTTGCGCCGCTGGCTTGTCGGGCGCCCGCGTCCGCGCCGGGTGGCCGCCGGGGCGCACGCGGGGCGTGCCATCTGGTCTGAACCTTTGGCGGTCGGTGGGGATGGAACGCCACATAGCAGGTCAGGGCAGATCAATAGGGGGGAGGGTGGTGCAATGCCGTTGTCCCCGTCGGGACTTGGGGCTTTCTACGCATCGTGCTGGATGAACGCGGCGCCCGCAACCGTTTGACCCAGCTCTTACGCACTTTTGCCCTTCCCGCCGGCCGGCCCCGGGCGTCCCCGGGGCCGGCCGTTCTCTTGGGTGACCGGGCTGCTGTCCCCTGCCGTCCGGTCACTTCCCCGGAGCGAGGTCCCACGGCGCACGGCACGATCCGTACGCCTCATCGCTCCAGGTGAGCCACGCGTGGTTCTTCCGGGCCCGCCCCTGGCTGGAACGGACATCGGGACCAACGAAGCGGTCCGCGGCCGGTCACGCGCCGGACGGGTGAGAGGGGTGCCGAACTCAGATACGACCACGGCAGAGTTCGAGGAGGGTCATGGCGAGGGGGGTGCCGGGCTTGCCGAGGGCCTGCCGGTAGTGATCGAGGATCTCCATCTCGCGGGACAGGTTCACGCGCCGGCCGCCGGAGGTGATCCGGGCCTCCTGGATCACGGCGGACACGGCGATCCGTTCCTGGATGAGACCGATGATCCGGTCGTCCAGCGCGTCGATGCGCTCACGCGCGCCGGTGATCACGCCGGCCGCCTCGGAGGTACGGGCGCCGGTCACGTCGGTGGCGGTCATGGGGGCTCCTGTGGTGGTGAGTGGGTGCGGATGCCCCGGAGCGACCTGACCCGGAGGGAAAACGACAGGCGCCCCGGGCCTTGTCGGCCCGGGGCGCCTGGGAAGTCGCTGCGTCAGCTCAAGCAGCACGACCATGGCAGCCGGCGGGCCGGGTGCCATAGGTAAAGACGAAGGTCGCGTGCGAAAGCATGGGGCCAGTATGGCACGGCGGCTTTCCGGCGGGGGCGGGCCCGTCGGCCCGTCCGCCCTCGCTGACGAGCCCGGTCCCGCACCCCCGCAGGGAGGAGCGGCGGGACCGGTGTCATGTCCGCATCGGGAGGAGCGGCGGGACCGGTTTCCACGCCCCCGCAGGGAGGAGCGGCGGGACCGGTGCCATGTCCGCATCGGGAGGAGCGGTGGGACCGGTTTCCACGCCCCCGCAGGGAGGAGCGGCGGGACCGGTGCCATGTCCGCATCGGGAGAAGCGGCGCGACCGTCCCGCGCCCACGGCGGGAGAAGGCGTTCGCCTCGGGAGAGGCGACGTGACCGGTGCCGCGCCCGCCTCGGCGGAAGCGACGGGACGGTCCCGCGCCCGTCTCGGTAGAATTGGCCAGCACAGAGACCCCGCCCAAACCGCCGGAAGGCCCCCGTGTCATCAGCGACTCCTACTGCCGCCGCCCCCGACACCGTCCTGGTCGTCGACTTCGGCGCGCAGTACGCCCAGCTCATCGCCCGTCGAGTCCGCGAGGCCCGGGTCTACAGCGAGATCGTGCCGAGCACCACGCCCGTCGCCGAGATGCTCGCCAAGAACCCGGCGGCGATCATCCTCTCCGGCGGTCCCTCGTCCGTCTACGAGGAGGGCGCCCCCCGCCTCGACCGTGAGCTGTTCGAGGCCGGCGTCCCCGTCTTCGGCATGTGCTACGGCTTCCAGCTGATGGCGCAGACCCTCGGCGGCACCGTCGACAACACCGGCGCCCGCGAGTACGGCCGTACCGAACTGCACGTCTCGCGCACGTCCTCCACCCTGTTCGAGGGCACCCCGGGCGAGCAGGCCGTGTGGATGTCGCACGGCGACGCCTGCTCCGCCGCTCCCGAGGGCTTCTCCGTCACGGCCTCCACGGACGTCGTCCCGGTCGCGGCCTTCGAGAACGACGAGAAGAAGCTCTACGGCGTCCAGTACCACCCCGAGGTCATGCACTCCACGCACGGCCAGCAGGTCCTGGAGCACTTCCTCTACCGCGGCGCGGGGCTGCGCCCGGACTGGACCACCGGCAACGTGATCGAGGAGCAGGTCACCGCCATCCGCGAGCAGGTCGGCGACCGGCGCGCCATCTGCGGCCTCTCCGGCGGCGTCGACTCCGCGGTGGCCGCCGCCCTCGTCCAGAAGGCCATCGGCTCCCAGCTGACCTGCGTCTACGTCGACCACGGCCTCATGCGCAAGGGCGAGACCGAGCAGGTCGAGAAGGACTTCGTGGCCGCCACCGGCGTCCAGCTGAAGGTCGTCGACGCGGAGGAGCGCTTCCTCGACGCCCTCAAGGGGGTCTCCGACCCCGAGGAGAAGCGCAAGATCATCGGCCGTGAGTTCATCCGCGTCTTCGAGCAGGCCCAGGCGGAGATCATCGCCGACGAGGGCCCCGAGGTCGCGTTCCTGGTCCAGGGCACCCTCTACCCGGACGTCGTCGAGTCCGGCGGCGGCACCGGCACCGCCAACATCAAGTCGCACCACAACGTGGGCGGCCTGCCCGAGGACCTCGAGTTCCAGCTGATCGAGCCGCTGCGCAAGCTGTTCAAGGACGAGGTCCGCATGGTCGGCCAGGAACTCGGCCTGCCGGAGGAGATCGTCCAGCGCCAGCCGTTCCCCGGCCCCGGCCTGGGCATCCGGATCGTCGGCGAGGTCACCAAGGACCGCCTCGACCTGCTCCGCGACGCCGACGCGATCGCCCGCGAGGAGCTGACGGCGGCCGGCCTGGACCGTGAGATCTGGCAGTGCCCGGTGGTCCTGCTCGCGGACGTCCGCAGCGTGGGCGTCCAGGGCGACGGCCGCACCTACGGCCACCCGATCGTCCTGCGCCCGGTCTCCTCCGAGGACGCCATGACGGCCGACTGGTCGCGCCTGCCGTACGACGTCCTCGCGAAGATCTCCACCCGGATCACCAACGAGGTGCGCGACGTCAACCGGGTCGTCGTCGACGTGACCTCGAAGCCGCCGGGCACCATCGAGTGGGAGTAGGCCCCTCTACGTGAGCCCCTTCACGGGGCTCAGGTCCGCTTGAGGGTCCGCACCGGCTCTCCGGGCTTCCAGACCTGGGCGACGAGATACGTGTCGTCCTCGACGTAGGTCCGTACGACCTCCGTCAGCTCGGTGCGGAAGAGGTGGAACGGCTGCGGCGGTTCCACCTCTTTCACGTACCCGGCCCTCGCCTCCTGCACCGCCACTGCCGACGCCTGCCTTCCCCGCTACCCGTACGGCCGGTGACCCCTGTGAAACCGGGCCACCGAGCCTGTGAACAACTCC
>NZ_JARGEF010000304.1:0-8211 GCF_033794725.1 Streptomyces sp. ID05-39B
CACCCCATGAGTTGCACATCCCCCCAACCCGCTTTCCCGCACCACCCGTCGCCGCAGACAGTCGCCTCAGACCCTTCGTCCCCGGATTCCCGAGCCCATGTGAGCCGCCGCGGTCTGTTGAAGACGGCGGGCGGGCTCACCGCAGCGCTCGCCCTGGGCGCCGGCGCGGCGGACGCGGCCCCGACGGCCTTCACGCACCCCGGCATGCTCCACAACCGGGGTGACATCAACCGTGCCAGGGTCAGGGTCGCCGCCGGGGACGACCCCTGGCTGTCAGGCTGGAACCGGCTGACGGCCAACGCCCACGCCCAGTCGACCTGGACACCGCGCCCCCAGGCCACCGTCGTCCGCGGCGGCACGGGCGAGAACTACGGCCTCCTCTACAACGACATCGCCGCCGCCTACCAGAACGCCCTGCGCTGGCAGGTCACCGGAAGCGAGGCGCACGCACACTGCGCCGCGAACATCCTGAACTCCTGGGCGTCGACGCTCACCACGGTCACCGGCAACGCAGACCGCTTCCTGGCCGCCGGCATCTACGGCTGGCAGTTCGCCAACGTCGCCGAACTCATGCGGGGCCATGCCGCGTTCGACCTGGCGGCCTTCCAGAAAATGATGGTGAGCGTTTTCTACCCGCTCAACAACCAGTTCCTCACCGTCCACAACGACGCGTGCGTCACCAACTACTGGGCGAACTGGGACCTGTGCGCGATCGCGTCCGTCATGGCGATCGGCATCCTCACCGAGGACGCCGCCAAGTACGACCAGGCCGTCAGGTACCTCAAGTCCGGTGCGGGTAACGGCTCGATGGCCCACGCGGTGCCCCACCTCCACACCGACGCGGACGGCTACGCCCTCGGCCAGTACCAGGAGTCCGGCCGGGACCAGGGCCACACCGTCATGGGCATGGGCCAGCTCGGCGCGATCTGCGAGATGGCCTGGAACCAGGGCGACGACCTCTACTCCTACGACGGGCGGCGGTTCATGAAGGCGGCGCAGTACGTCGCCAAGTACAACCGGGGTAGCGACGTGCCGTTCACCACCTACACCTGGGGCAGCGGCCAGAACTGCGCCCAGCAGTCGCACACCGTCATCTCCACCGCGTCCCGCGGCCAGGTCCGCCCCGTCTGGGCGATGCTGCACTACCACTACAACCGCCGTCTGGGCCTGGACGACAAGTACATCGCGCAGATGTGTTTCTCGGTCGCCCCCGAGGGCGGCGGGGGAGACTACGGCTCCACCAGCGGCGGATACGACCAGCTCGGTTTCGGCACGCTCATGTACGCCAAATAGCCCTGCGTGAGACTTGTGCACCGGAATACCGTGCACCGCTGTGGTGCTCTGGTGTTATCGGTGCACGAGTGCGGCGAAGGGCTGGTGGGCAGATGACGGCAGGCCAGGCGAACCCCGGGACCAAGCCTTGGCGGGATCCTGTGGCCATGACTCCGTACGGGGCTGTGCGAGGCCGAAACGAAAACGGTGTCGCGGTTTTCCGGGGGGTCCCGTACGCGGCTCCGCCGTTCGGGCCGCGCCGCTTCAGGCCCCCTGTGCCGCCCGAGGCCTGGGACGGTGTGCGCGACGCGGGCGCCTTCGGGCCCACGGCGCCGAAACCGCCGTACTCCGAGGCCTTCGCCCAGTACCTGTCCGATCCGGTCGTCCTGGGTGACGACTGTCTCAACCTGAACGTCTGGACGCCCGAGCCGGGTCCGGGCGCGCGGCTGCCGGTCGTGGTGTGGTTCCACGGTGGGGCGCTGACCAGGGGTTCCTCGGCAGTGCCCGTGTACGACGGACGGCACTTCGCACGCGACGGTGTCGTGTTCGTCTCGGTCAATTACCGACTGGGCGTGGAGGGTTACGGCGTGTTTCCGGGTGTTCCCGCGAACGCGGGTTTGCGCGACCAACTGGCGGCGTTGCGCTGGGTGCACGACTCGGTCGAGGCCTTCGGCGGCGACCCCTCACAGGTGACCCTGGCCGGTCAGTCCGCCGGTGCCATCAGCGTCGGCGCCCTGATCGCCGCCCCGCAGGCCCAGGGCCTGTTCCGGCGGGCAGTGCTCCAGAGCGGGCCGCCGGAGGCCTTCGAGCGGGACAAGGTGCGGCGCGTGGTCCGCCGGATGGCGAACCGGCTGAAGATCCCGGCCACCGCCGAGGCGTTCGCCGCCGTCGACCGTGACCTGCTGCTGCGGACACAGGCCGAGATCGGCAGACTCAGCAGTCCGGTGCTGGGCGGGCCCGCCTTCGGGATCGTCATCGACGGCGACCTCGTTCCGCGTCACCCGCTCGAGGCTCTCGTCGACGGCCACGCCGCACGCGACACCGAGCTGCTGCTCGGCTGGACCCGCGACGAGTACCGGTTGTGGCTTGTGCCGGGCGGCCTGCTGGAGCGCGTGGACCGCCTCGGGGCCGTCGCCCTGGCGGGTGCCATGGCCCGCTGTCGCTGCGGCTCCGAGGTGCCGCGCGGCTACCGGGCTCTACGTCCCGGGGCGGGCACCGCCGAGACGGTCGGCCAGATGGTCACCGATCACCTGCTGCGGCTGCCGCTCCAGCGGCTGGCGGAGACTCGGCCCGGCTCCTCGTACGTGTACGAGTTCGCCTGGCCGTCACTGCGGCCGGGCCTCGGTGCCTGTCATGCCCTTGAGCTGGGCTTCGTCTTCGACACCGGGGACCTGCCCGACTCTGCGAAACTCGCTGGGGACGGTGCCCCGCAGAATCTGGCCGACGCGATGCACGGCGCATGGGTACGGTTCGCCAGGACGGGCGATCCCGGCTGGGAGCCGTGGGACGCGACGCATCCCGTGCGGGTCTTCGGCGAGGTCGACAGTATTTCCCATACGGAATACGGTCTGCGGGATCGTGAACTCGCACTCTGGTCGGCTGACACGCACCGCGCCGGGGAGGGCATCGAGGACGCCGGGGAGTCCGAGGTGCTCGCGCCGCCCGCGGCGCCGGGCACCCTGCCCGTCCGGCCCCTGCGCGGCACCGAACTGCGCGCGGTGGTCCGGCGCCTGCGCCGCGCCGGGGGAGTCAGCCGGGACTGACCGTCCATCGCTCAGCGTCCGCGCCGCGATCCCCTTCCGACGGCACCCACCGAGTCCCGCACCACCACGTGGGTCCCGAGCAACAGGTGCTCGGCCGCCGCGCCCGGTGCCCGGCTCAGTACCGTGCGGACGGCGAGTCGGCCCAGTTCCTCATAAGGGACGTGCACGGTGGTCAGAGCCGGGTACAGGTCGCGGGCGAACGGAATGTCGTCGTAACCGGCCAGCGAAACATCGCCCGGAACGTCCAGTCCAGCCTCGTGGAGCGCCGTCAGCGCGCCCGCCGCCACCATGTCGGTCGCAGCGGCCACGGCCGTGAACTCCAGTCCCTGGTCGAGAGCCTGCCGCAGCAGTCGGTGACCGGAGTCGCGGGTGAAATCGCCGTTCAGGACGAGCGCCGGGTCCGGTTCCAGACCACGCGCCCGATGGGCCGCGAGGTAACCGCGTTCGCGGCCCAGCGCCGTGGTGTGGTCCGGTTTCCCGCCGAGGAACAGCACGCGTCGGTGGCCCTGCGCGAGGACGTACGAGACCAGGGCGTGGGCACCGCCCTCGTTGTCGTACTCCACGACAGTCACCGGCGCACCCGGACCCAGCGGCGGGCGGCCGCACAGCACCAGCCGCGAACCGGCCGAGGCCAGCGAGTCGGCGATACGGCGGGTGCGTTCGCGATACTCCGGGGTGTCGGCGGCGCCGCCGACCAGGAGCACGGCGGCGGCCCGCTGGGACCGCATCATCTCCACGAAGTCCAACTCCTGCCGCACGTCGCCCTCCGTGCCGCAGACCAGGCACAGATGGCCGTGGCGCGCCGCCTCACGCTCCACGCCGTGCGCCATGTGCGCGAACGACGGCCCCGTGATGTCCTCCAGTACGAACGCCAGCGTCGGTGTGCCGGCCCCCGCGACCGCCTTGGCCCGCGCGTCCGCGACGTAGTCCAGCTCACGCACCGCCCCCAGCACCCGGCTCCGGGTCTCGGCGCTCACCGGGTACATCCCGCCGAGCACCCGCGACACCGTCGCGGCGGACACGCCCGCCCGGGCCGCCACGTCCCGGATGGTGCTGCGCGCTGCGTCGCCGCTCTTCCTCGTCATCCCCGCCCCTCCCCTCGGAAACCCGGTGGCAACCGGTTTCCCGAGCGGAGGCTAGCAGCGACGGCCGTGGAGGGCGGAAGCCGTGCGACGGCAGAACCCTCCACGTTCGGACCGCAGACCTCCTCCGGCCAGGCGGTCACCGGCCGGCAAACTCCCGCCGGTCAGTTCGCCGACAGTGTCCGGGCGATCGACGCGACCGCGTCGGGGCCCACCCGGCAGCAGCCGCCGACCAGCCGGGCGCCCGAATCCCGCCAGGCGAGGACCTGTTCGGGAGCGAACGTGGAGCGGCCGTTCCAGGCGCGGGCCTCGGCGTCCCAGGCCTCACCGCTGTTGGGATACACGACGACCGGCTTCCCGGTCACCCGCGCCGCGGTCGCCACGGCACCCTCGACATCCTCCGGCGCGCAGCAGTTCACGCCGACCGCGATCACCTCGTCGGCCTCGGCCGCCGGCGCGAAGGCCTCCTCAAGCGGCTGCCCCGCCCGGGTGCGCTCGCCCGCGATGCTGTACGACAGCCAGGCCGGTACACCCAGCCCGCGGACCGCCCGCAGCAGCGCCTCGGCCTCCTCGGCGTCCGGCACCGTCTCCAGCGCCAGTACGTCCGGCCCGGCGGCTGCCAGCGCCTCCAGGCGAGGCCGGTGAAACCGCTCCAGCGCGTTTACCGTCAGCCCGTAACGGCCGCGGTACTCGGAGCCGTCCGCGAGCATCGCCCCGTACGGACCCACCGAAGCCGCTACCCACAACGGTTGCCGTACGCCCTTGTCCCCGGCCTGGCGGGCGGCCTCCTGGGCCAGTTCTACGCTCAGGGCGAGCAGCCGGGCCGCTTCCCCGCGGTCGATCCCGCGCTTGGCGAAGCCCTCGAAGGTGGCCTGGTAGCTGGAGGTGATCGCCACGTTCGCGCCCGCCTCGAAGTAGGCGAGGTGCGCCTCGGTGATCGCCTCGGGCCGCTCGGCGAGCAGTCGCGCCGACCACAGCTCGTCGCTCAGATCGTGTCCGGCGGACTCCAGCTGGTTGGACATGCCGCCGTCGAGGACCACGGCCCCGGCGGTGAGCGCCTCGGCGAGGGACGGGCGCTGCGAGGCGGAACCGTGCGCCGGGAAACCATCGCCGGAGGCGCTCTGCGGGGAGGTGCCGTGCGGGGAGGAGGTGTCGCTGCTCATGCACCGACGCTAGTCGAAGCGGTCACGGCCGAGTCGCCTGTGTCCACTTCATGAACAGAACGCCCATCATGTGGGACGCCGGGCTACGATCACGATCCTCCCGCCCGCACCGCACCGTACGGATCCCCATGACTGCCCCCAGCACCACCGAGGCCATCGACGCCGGCCCGGCCCCCACCCCCCGCCGCCGCAGATTCGGCCTCACCGCCGCCACGGCTCTCGTCATGGGCAACATCATCGGCGGCGGCATCTTCGCGCTGCCCGCGGCGGTCGCCCCCTACGGCACGGTCAGCCTGCTCGCCTTCGTCGTCCTCTCCGTGGCCGCGCTGCTCCTCGCGCTCCTCTTCGGCAAGCTCGCCCGCCGCAGTCCGGTCACCGGCGGCCTGTACGTCTACCCGCGCGACGCGTTCGGCCCCTTCGCCGGTTTTCTGTCCGCCTGGTCGTACTGGACGATGTGCTGGGTCAGCATCGCCGCGCTGGCCGTCGCCGTCGTCGGTTACGTCGACGTGCTGATACCGCTGCACGGCAATCACACCCTCGAAGCGGTCGTCGCCCTGGCCGCGCTGTGGCTGCCGACCGCCGCCAACTTCGCCGGCACCCGCTGGGTGGGCGCGGTCCAGATCGTCTCCACCGCCTTGAAGTTCGTTCCGCTGCTGCTGGTCGCCACGGTCGGTCTGTTCTTCATCGACACCGACAACTTCGGGCCGTTCAACGCTTCCGGAAACAGTGTTCCCGGCGCGCTCGCCGCCTCCGCCGCGCTGCTGCTCTACAGCTTCCTCGGCGTGGAGTCGGCCGCCGTCAGCGCGGGCGAGGTCGACGATCCCAAGCGCACGGTAGGCCGGGCGAGCGTCCTTGGCACACTGGCATCCGCGTTGGTCTACCTGCTGGGCACGGTCGCCGTCTTCGGCCTGGTCCCGCACGACCGGCTCGTCGAGTCCGGGGCACCCTTCGCCGACGCCGTGAACGCGATCACCGGCGGTACCTGGGGCGGCACCGCCATCTCTCTGGTCGCCGTCGCCTCCATCCTCGGCTGCCTCAACGGCTGGATCCTGCTGGCCGCGCAGATGCCTTACGCCGCCGCTCGCGACGGGCTGTTTCCGCAACCGTTTGCCCGCGTCGGCAAGGGCGGCGTGCCCGGTTTCGGCGTGTGGGCCGTGGCCGTCCTCGGTACGGTGCTCATCGGCCTCAACTTCACCGCGGGCCCCGACACCACCTTCCGTGTGCTGGTCCTGATCACCACGTTCACCGGCTGCGTCCCGTACCTGCTGTCCGCCGCCGCGCAGCTGTACTGGCTGGCTCGCGGTACACGCGAACGCGTCCGTCCTGCAGGCCTGGTCCGCGACCTCATCGTCGCCGCCCTCTCCTTCGGATTCTCTTTCTGGCTGATTGCGGGAGCCGGTTACGCGGCCGTCTACCAGGGCGTGCTGTTCCTCTTCGCGGGCATCCCGGTGTACGTGTGGCTGCGCGGGCGCCGGGAGCCGGCGGAGCCCACCGCGCCTACCACGCCGACCGAGGTGACTAGTCTGGGTGCGTGACCGACACTGTCTCCCTGGACGCCGAGGCCCGCGAAGTCCTCGGCGCAGGCGCCGGCCGCCGGACCGCCGTCGAACCCCTGGTGCACAACCCGAAGAACGGGGTTACCGCCGGCGTGTGGCGGGTCCGAGCCGGCGACCGGTCGGCGGTGCTGAAGCTGCTGACCCGCAGGAAGACGGCCGAAGGCCGCTGGGCCGCCTTGGACGACCCACGGCACTGGAACCACTGGCGGCGCGAGGCCCACGTCTACGAGTCCGGCTTGGCGCAGGCCTGGCAGCCGTACGGCATCCGCGCTCCCAGGCTGCTGGCCTGCGTCGAACGGCCCGACGGCGACGTGGCGTTGTGGCTCGAGGACATCCCGGGCGAGTCCGCCACCTCCTGGACGGTCGGGCGGCATGTCCGACAGGCCCGCAGGCTCGGCGCGGCCCAGGGAGCGTTCGGCGCGACGGACCGAGCGTGGCTGACCCGGCGTTTCCTGCGCCAGTACGTCGCGAGCAACACCCTCGGGCAGGAACTCCTCGACGACGACGAGGCATGGCGGCACCCCCTGGTCCGCGACCACTTCCCACCCGGCCTGCGCACCGCCATGGTCCGCCTCCACCACGACCGGGAATGGTTCCTTCACGTCATGGAGAACCTGCCACGCGCCTTCAGCCATCTCGACCTGTGGCCCGCGAACGTCCGCACGGACGGCGGGCGCACCGCGGCCTGCGTCGCCTTCGACTGGGCCTTCGCGGGCGACGGCGCGCTGGGCGAGGATCTCGGCAACTACCTCCCCGACACCGTTTTCGACCTGTTTCTTCCCGCCGCTCACCTGCCCGCCTACGCGGCAACGGCTTACGACGCCTATCTGCACGGCCTGCGGGAGAGCGGCTGGCGGGGCGACGAGCGGCTCGTACGGCTGGGGGTGTGCGCGTCGGCAGTGAAGTACGACTGGATCACCGCCCTGCTGCTGGCACGGGCCGGTGAGGAGCAGCTGGACTATGGCGGCGGGCGAACGGTGCCTGCCGAACTCCGTTACCGCGAGCGCGGCATGACACTGGCCTTCCTGGCCGGGTGGGCGGCAGAAGCCCGCCGGCTGGCGCCGCAGGCCGGGTTCCCGCAGGCGCCCAGCGGAAGGTGACGGAACGTCAGCGTGACGCCGCCCCGCCTTCGGCGGTCCCGCAGCCACTCGCCTCGTGAATCGGCGGGCCGTTGTTCGCACCGTACGACCACGCGGTCCTAGGCCGCGTGGGCGGGCCGGGGGGCAAAAGCGCCCTCGTCTGACCAAGGGGGGGGGGGCGGGGCCGCCGGAGGGGGGGCGGCGGCGCGCGGCGGCTACGTGTGCCACTGCGGTGCGGGTGCGGGCAGACGCCCGCGGGCGGCGAGGCGGTGGGGAGGAGCGCGCGGCGGCAGTCG
>NZ_JARGEF010000305.1:0-8154 GCF_033794725.1 Streptomyces sp. ID05-39B
GTTTTTTTTTTTTTTTTTTTTTGTAGTTGCGGGCCCATCGAGGTTGCACCTTTTGGTTGTTTGGGCGCGTTTGATGTGTTTAAGAGACAAGGTGGGTCCACGGTCCCAGCCGGTTTAGTTTGACGTCAAGAGACTTGACATCAAGAGACTTCACATCGACACAACCACTACACTGATCGTCATGGAGGACGAGGTCGATCGACTGGTCGCAGCGTGGCGCCGGGAGCGCCCGGACCTCGACGTGGAACCACTGGAAGTACTGAGCCGGGTGAGCAGGCTGGCCCGGCACCTGGACCGCGCACGCCGTCTGGCGTTCTCCGAGCATCAGCTGGAGCCGTGGGAGTTCGACGTGCTGACCGCGCTCAGGCGCGCCGGCCCGCCCTACCAGCTCTCTCCGGGGCAGCTGCTGACGCAGACGCTGGTCACGTCGGGCACGATGACGAACCGCATCGACCGGCTGGCGAAGAAGGACCTGGTGGAGCGGCTGCCCGATCCCAGCGACCGGCGCGGTGTGCTGGTGCGGCTCACGGACGACGGCAAGGACCGCGCCGACCAGGCACTGGCCGGTCTCCTGGAGCAGGAGCGGGCGATCCTCGCCGAGCTGTCCCACGCCCAGCGCGCCGAGCTGGCCGCGCTGCTACGCCAGCTGACCGCCCCGTTCGACAACATCCCCGGTTAGGTCCGCCGGTCCGACGCCCGCCCGCCGGGCGAGCGCGACGGCGGCGAGCGTGGAGTGCACGCCCAGCTTGCCGAGGACGTTCTGCATATGGGTGCGGACGGTGTGCGGGGACAGGAACAGCCGCTCGGCGACCGCCTTGCGCCCGAGCCCCGCGACCATGCAGCGCAGCACCTCGCGCTCCCTGGGGGTGAGGGACTCCACGAGCCGCTCGCTCTCGGTGCGGTGCTTGCGCGCGGCCGTCAGCTCCTTGAGCACGCCCGTGAGCAGGGCGGGCGGCAGATGCGTCTCCTCCCGCAGCACCCCGCGCACGACGGTGAGCAGCCGGGACAGCGAGCAGTCCTTGGCCACCCAGCCGGACGCCCCGGCCTGCAGCGCAAGGGCCGCGCGGCGCGGGTCGTCCTTCTCGGCGAGGACGACGATCCGGACGTACGGCTGGCTGACGCGGACGCCGGCGACGAGGGAGAGCCCGTCGACGAGCCCGTCCTCGCGCACCTCCCGCACGGGTACGGCCGGGCGGACGCCGGGCAGGTTCCCGCCCAGGTCGGCGTCGACGAGCAGGACGTCGTAGCGGCGTCCCTCGGCGGCGGCGCGCTCCAGGCTGCGCAGCGCGGCCGGGCCGCTGCCGGCCGCGGAGACGTCGACGTCGGGCTCGGCCGCCAGGGCCGCGGCGAGCGACTCGGCGAAGATACGGTGGTCGTCGACGACCAGAACTCGGATACGAACCACGAAACCCCCTTCCCCAGGCTCCTTCACGGAGCAGGGGATACCCCAGGCGCGGAGAACGACGACCGGCGCGGGCACGACGCCCGGAAGGGGTGTTCGACCGCACGGCCGCCGCCGTGCAGAGACTGCTACCCCCACCGCGAGCGTCGTACCCGACTGACTCGCCCCCTGATCAGCACCGGCCCCCACCGGTGCTGTGGAACAGCGTAGGGCCGTGCGCGGGGAGCGGAAGGCGAATGACAGAACTGGCCGTCCCGCGCGTTTATCGTGTGCCGCATGTTTCGTCTTGAGGCAGAAGTCGACAGGTCCCGGCGCGATCTGCTCCGCGCCCGGCTGCGCGACACGAACACCGCGGCCTCCCCCGTCCTGCGCGCACTGCGCGGCACGCCCGCCGAACGCGAGGCGCCGCTGCACGTGTGGGCGTCGGACGACACCGGCGCGCTGGCCGGCGGCCTGGTCGGCCACACCTGGACGACCTGGCTGCACGTCACCTACCTCTGGGTCGACGAACGCCACCGCGGCTGCGGCCTCGGCAGCCGCCTGCTCGCCGAGGCGGAACGCCTGGCCCGCGACGGCCGCGGCTGCCGGCGCTCCCGCGTGGAGACCTGGGACTTCCAGGCCCCGCACTTCTACCGCCGGCAGGGCTACGAGGTCGTCTGCGTGATCGAGGACTACCCGCCGGGAATCACGGAGTACACGCTGACCAAGCGGCTGGGGTGACGGCGGGCACTCCCCCCGCCAGAGCCGTCGGCCCCGCACGGATGTGCGGGGCCGACGTGCTGTCCGACCGGTTCAGCCGAGGCGGCGGGCGCCCGCCGACGGGACCGCTTCGAAGACCCGGGGGGCCGTGAAGCCCGCCGCCGCGAAGGCCTCTTCGATCGCCTTGGTGAGGGTGTCGACGTCGGCCGCTTCCACGAGGACGATCGCCGAGCCGCCGAAGCCGCCGCCCGTCATGCGGGCACCGAGGGCTCCGCCGGCGAGGGCGGTGTCGACGACCAGGTCCAGCTCGGGGCAGGAGATACGGAAGTCGTCGCGCAACGAGGCGTGGCCCTCGACCAGGACGGGTCCGATCGCACGCGTCTCGCCGGACTCCAGCAGGGTCACGACCCGCTCGACGCGCTGGTTCTCCGTCACGATGTGACGGACGAGGCGGCGGACCTCCTCCTCGTCACCGAGCCGTTCCAGCGCCGCGTCCAGGCCGGCGTAGGGGACGTCGCGCAGGGCGTCGACGCCGAGCAGGGCGGCGCCCTTCTCGCAGCCGGCGCGGCGCTTGCCGTACTCGCCGTCGCTGTGGGCGTGCTTGACCTGGGTGTCGACGACGAGCAGGCGCATGCCTTCGGCGGCCAGGTCGAAGGGGATCTGCTTCTGCGAGAGGTCGCGGGTGTCGACGAACAGGGCGTGCCCGGCCTCGCAGCAGGCGGACGCGGTCTGGTCCATGATCCCGGTGGGGGCGCCGACGTAGACGTTCTCGGCGCGCTGGCACAGGCGGGCGAGCTGCCAGCGCGGCAGGTCCAGCTCGAACAGGTCGTTGAGGGCCAGTGCGACGACGACCTCCAGGGCCGCCGACGAGGACAGGCCCGCGCCCGAGGGGACCGTCGAGGTGAGGTGGATGTCGGCGCCGGTGACCGGGTGTCCGGCCTCGCGCAGCGCCCACACCACGCCGGCCGGGTACGCCGTCCAGGCGCGGTCCGACTCCGGGGTCAGGTCGTCCAGGCGCAGCTCGGCGACGCCGTCCTCGATGTCCGCCGAGTGCAGGCGCAGACGGCCGTCCGTGCGGCGGGAGACCGCGGCGGTCGCGGTGTGCGGCAGCGCGAAGGGCATCACGAAGCCGTCGTTGTAGTCGGTGTGCTCACCGATGAGGTTGACGCGGCCCGGCGCCGCCCACACGCCCTCGGGCTCGGCCCCGTACAGCTCGACGAAGTCGGCCCTGACCTGCTGCTCTGCCCCCACTTATCGCTCCTCTGCGATCTTCTGCGTGAACTTCCACGCGTCGGCGACGATACCCGCGAGGTCCGCGCGGGACGGGTTCCAGCCGAGCCGCTCGCGGGCGGTGGCCGCCGAGGCGACCAGGACCGCCGGGTCGCCGCCGCGGCGCGGGGCCATGACCTCGGGGATCGGGTGCCCGGTCACCCTGCGGACGGTCTCGATGACCTCGCGGACGGAGAAACCGTTGCCGTTGCCGAGGTTGCAGATGAGGTGCTCGCCAGGGGTGGCGGCCTCGACGGCGAGGAGGTGGGCCTCGGCCAGGTCGGCGACATGGATGTAGTCGCGGATGCAGGTGCCGTCCGGCGTCGGGTAGTCGTCGCCGAAGACGGAGATGGCCTCCCGGCTGCCCTGCGCGACCTGGAGGACGAGCGGGATGAGGTGCGACTCGGGGTCGTGCCGCTCGCCCTGCGCGCCGTAGGCGCCGGCCACGTTGAAGTAGCGCAGCGACACCGCGCCGAGCCCGTGGGCGGTGGCCTCGCCGGTGATCATGTGGTCGACGGCGAGTTTGGACGCGCCGTACGGGGAGGTCGGCGCGGTCGGGTCGGTCTCGGTGATCGGGGTGCTGACCGGCTCGCCGTAGGTGGCGGCGGTGGAGGAGAAGACGAGCTTGCGCACGCCCGCCTCGCGCATGGCGCCGAGGAGGGCCATGGTGCCGCCGACGTTGTTCTCCCAGTACTTCTCGGGCTTCACGACGGACTCGCCGACCTGCGAGAAGGCGGCGAAGTGGAGGACTGCGTCGAAGGAGGCGTCGAGCCACTTCCCGGCGTCGCGGATGTCACCCTCGACGAAGGTGGCGCCCGCCGGGACGCCTTCGCGGAAGCCGGTGGACAGGTTGTCGAGGACGACGACCTCGTGTCCCGCCTCCAGCAGATGCTGGGCGACCACGCTGCCGACGTATCCCGCACCGCCCGTGACCAAGTACTTGCCGCTCATCAACTAGCTACCTCTCGCAGTCGCTCGGCCGCGTGCTCCGGCGGCACGTCGTTGATGAACACGTTCATGCCGGATTCGGAGCCCGCGAGGAACTTCAGTTTGCCGGACGTACGGCGGATGGTGAAAAGCTCGAGGTGCAGCGCGAAGTCGTCGCGGTTGACCCCCTCGAACTCCTCCAGCGCGCCGAACGGCGCCTGGTGCCAGCCCGAGATGTACGGCGTGAGGGGCTGGTTCTCCCCGAAGATCCGGTCGAAGCGCCTCAAGAGTTCCAGATAGACCTTGGGAAACTCTGTGCGCGCGTCCTCGTCGAGGCCGAGCAGGTCGGGCACCCGGCGCTTGGGGTACAGGTGCACCTCGTACGGCCAGTGCGCGGCGTACGGCACGAAGGCGACCCAGTGTTCACCCTCCAGGACGACCCGCTCACCGGCGAGTTCGCTCCGCAGGACGGCGTCGAAGAGGTTCTCGCCGCCGGTGGCCTCCTTGTGCGCGGCCACCTGGCGCAGCATCAGGGCAGTGCGGGGCGTGGTGAACGGGTAGGCGTAGATCTGCCCGTGCGGGTGACCCAGGGTCACACCGATCTCGGCACCGCGGTTCTCGAAGCAGAACACCTGTTCCACGGAGGGCAGATGCGACAGCTCGGACGTCCGGTCCGTCCACGCGTCCAGGACCAGTCGCGCCTGCTCCTCGGTGAGGTCGGCGAAGGACGCGTTGTGGTCGGAGGTGAAGCAGACCACCTCGCACCGTCCGGAGTCGCCGGCCAGCGAGGGGAAGCGGTTCTCGAAGACGACGGCGTCGTACGACGAGTCCGGGATCTCGCTCAGCCGGTCGCCCTGCGAGGGGCACAGGGGGCACTCGTCGGCCGGCGGGTGATAGGTGCGCCCCTGCCGGTGCGAGGCGATCGCGACGGAATCGCCGAGCAGCGGGTCCCTGCGTACCTCCGAAGTGGTGACCGTGGGGTCCAGCGGACGCCGGTCCACCGCGTCGCGCACCGCGTCGTCCCGCAGGTCGTAGTAGATGAGCTCACGACCGTCGGCCAAGCGGGTCGAGATCTTCTTCACCGCGGCTCTCCATCCGTACACCAACAAAGGAATCAAGCTTCCAACAGAACTAAACACATCAAACCATAAACCCCCACGAGAGTCACCACCCAGGGCCCCACCCCGAACCACCCTGCTCCACCCTGCTCCACCCAGAGCCACCCAGAGGACCACCGCCGCAACCGAACAAAGACCACCAAGTGAAGTGAGCAGTGCATGCGAACCCCCACAGCCCCCACCCACCTCGCGGCCGAGCTACGGCTTCCTACCAACTGGCTCGACTACACGATCCTGGCCATCTACTTCGTGGTCGTCCTGGGCATCGGCTTCGCCGCGCGCCGCTCGGTGAAAACCAGCCTCGACTTCTTCCTGTCCGGCCGCTCCCTGCCCGCCTGGATCACCGGCCTCGCCTTCATCTCGGCGAACCTGGCGGCCACGGAGATCCTCGGCATGGCCGCCAACAGCGCGCAGTACGGCGCGTACACCGTCCACTGGTACTGGATCGGCGCCATCCCGGCCATGGTCTTCCTCGGCCTGGTGATGATGCCCTTCTACTACGGCTCCAAGGTGCGCTCGGTCCCCGAGTTCCTGCTGCTGCGCTTCGACAAGGGCGCGCACCTGCTCAGCTCGGCCCTGTTCGCCTTCGCCGCCATCCTGATCTCCGGCGTCAACCTGTACGCCCTCGCGATCGTCGTCGAGGCGCTGCTGGGCTGGCCGCAGTGGGTGGCGATCGTGGTCGCCGGCTTCTTCGTGCTGGCGTACATCACGCTGGGCGGTCTGTCCTCGGCGATCTACAACGAGGTGCTCCAGTTCTTCGTGATCCTCGCGGCCCTGATCCCGCTGACGGTGCTCGGCCTGAAGAAGGTCGGCGGCTGGGGCGGCCTCACCGACTCGCTCACGAAGTCCCACGGTGACGACTTCGTCTCCGCCTGGGGCGGCACCGGCATCGGCAGCGACAACCCGCTGGGCGCGAACTGGCTGACGATCGTCCTCGGCCTCGGCTTCGTCCTCTCCTTCGGCTACTGGACGACCAACTTCGCCGAGGTCCAGCGTGCCCTCTCCGCGAAGAACCTGTCGGCGGCCCAGCGCACCCCGCTGATCGCCGCCTTCCCGAAGATCTTCATCGTCTTCCTGGTGATGATCCCGGGCCTGGTCGCGGCGGTCCTGGTCCCGAACATCGGCACCCCGGACTCCGACCTCCAGTACAACGACTCCATCCCGTACCTGATGGAACAACTGCTCCCCAACGGCGTCCTGGGCATCGCGGTGACCGGTCTGCTGGCCGCCTTCATGGCGGGCATGGCGGCGAACGTGTCGTCCTTCAACACGGTGTTCACCAACGACATCTGGGCCAAGTACGTGGTGCGGGGCCGCGAGGACACCTACTACGTCGGCTTCGGCCGCCTCATCACCGCGATCGGCGTGATGGCGTCCGTCGGCACGGCATTCCTCGCCTCGTCCTTCTCCAACATCATGAGCTACCTCCAGACACTGTTCTCCTTCTTCAACGTGCCGATGTTCGTCGTCTTCATCGTCGGCATGTTCTGGAAGCGGGCGTCGAAGAAGTCCGGCTTCTGGGGACTCCTCGCGGGCACCACGGCCGCGATGGTCAACTACTTCGTCCTCTACAAGCAGGACGTCATCGGCATCCCCACCGACCAGGGAGCCAACTTCGTCTCCGCGATCGCGGGCTTCGTCGCGGGTGCGGTCGTCATGGTGGCGGTCTCCCTCTTCACCGCCCCCAAGCCGGCGGAGGAACTCCAGGGCCTGGTCTACGGCACCGTCTCGCCCGGCATGGCCGAGCCGCCCGCCGCGGGCGACGACGCCTGGTACCGGCGGCCGGCGCTGCTGGGCTGGGGTGCGATCATCCTCGCCGCCGCCTGCTACATCCCGTTCTCGTTCTAGGCCCGATCGCGGGAGGATGGAAAGACCATGTCCGAGTCCGAGCAATTCGAACCGTCCGAGCGGGCCGAAGCGGCCGAGCGGCTGCGCAAGGCCGGCTACTCCGAGGCCGACGTCCAGCGTGAGGTCTCCGAGCTGGAGGAGAAGTCGGCGACCGCCGCCCGCATCTTCGACCTGCGCCGCATCATCGGCGGCCTGTTCGTCGTCTACGGCGTCATCGTCACGATCGCCGGCCTCACCGACAGCGACGCGGAGATCGACAAGGCCCAGGGCGTCAACATCAACCTGTGGACCGGCCTGGGCATGCTGGCCCTCGGCATCTTCTTCCTGGCCTGGCTGAAACTGCGGCCCACGGCGGCCCCGACCCCGCCACCGCTACCACCGGAGGCGGCGGAGGCCGCGGAGCGGCGGGACTGAGGGGGCATTGGTTTCGGGTGTGGGGCCGGGGTCCGGCCCCACACCTGTGCGGGAAGTTCTGTGCGATGTGATCAACGAGTTATGCCGCCGGCACGTCACACCACACGTACTTGCCCCGGTGCCCGAAGCGGGACAGGGGGTGCCAGCCCCATACGTCGGCGCAGGCCCGGACCAGGGCGGTGCCGCGTCCGTTCTCGGCGCCGGTCAGCTCCGCCAGGTCGCGGGGCGGGTCGGGGGGTTCCGGGTTCGCGTCCCAGGCACCGATGCGCAGGATGCCGTCCGACCAGCTGACACGGAGGGCGGCGGGGCCCTTGGTGTGCAGTACGGCGTTGGAGACCAGCTCCGAGGCGATCAGCTCTGCGGTGTCCACGAGGTGGATCAGGCCGTACATCGTCAGGATCAGACGCAGGGTGCGGCGGGAGATGGGGACGGCTCTGAGGTCGTTGGGGAGGGAGAGGGAGTACTCCCAGGAGCGGC
>NZ_JARGEF010000306.1:0-8145 GCF_033794725.1 Streptomyces sp. ID05-39B
AGCCAACAGGACCCTAGACAAGTCCCATCGTTGCAGGTCAGGAGCACTCTCCGCTTATTTGATCAAGGCATGGACGGGCACGCTCGTGAAAGCGCGAGGCTAACAACAAGAAGCTTCCGGACCATTAGGCCAAGCTGACCACTTCTATTAGGAGTCGTAAGGGAGTCGAGGGCTACACGCGGCAGCTGTCGATATGGGTGACTTCGCGGTAGTCGACGATGGTGGGGCTGGCCATGGACTCCCGGTAGACGAGGACGGCACGGCCGTAGGGCCAGGCGCTGTCGTTGCCGAAGTTCTGCTGGGCTTCGGAGCAGCTGCCGAACATCAGGCCGCGGACGATGTCCGTGAATCCGGTGTCGTCACGGTAGTCCTGCCCCTCCGGGTAGATGCCGGGGCCGAAGGTGACGAACATGGTCTGGGCCGCTGGGTTGAAGGTCACGGTTACGGTGTCGCCCATGTACTGCTGTCCTCGAAGCACTGGCTCCGCATCCGTGATCAGATGCCCTGCGGCAGTCTTCTCGGCCGAGGTGGCGGGCAGCCGGGCTGCGGCCCATTCGTCCACGTTGGGCTGGGCGTTGTCGCTGCGGGTGTAGGCGGGTGAGGGGGCACTGGCGCGCTGGGGCGTTTGGGGCGTCGCTGGCCCCGAGGGGGAGGCCGTAGCAGGGCTCGTTGTCCGGGAGGCGGACTGCTGCGCCGCGGCGGTGGCAGTGGCGGGGCTCGTGTGGCTGCTCGGTGTGGGGGCCTGGCCGTGGGCGGCGTTTGATGATTGAGAGGCGGCCGCGAGGGCACCGCCGAGGCTGCCGAGGACGGCGGCGGCCACGGCGACCGTCAGATACAAGCGTGTGCGGTTGTTGCGCCCGGGCGGGGCGGGCCAGGCGAGTTCGGCCTCAGGTGTCAGGTCCCAGTGCGCGCTGACGAGGTCGGATATCAGTGTGGGCTGTTGGTCCCCAGGCGTGAGGACGGCGGTTGCCTGGGATGCGAGCAACTCGGTGCACTCAC
This sequence comes from Streptomyces sp. ID05-39B, assembly GCF_033794725.1. Classification (NCBI taxonomy): domain Bacteria; kingdom Bacillati; phylum Actinomycetota; class Actinomycetes; order Kitasatosporales; family Streptomycetaceae; genus Streptomyces; species Streptomyces sp. ID05-39B. The sequence goes on from NZ_JARGEF010000306.1 coordinate 1,000, forward strand.
CCGCGAGTTCAGCGGCACTCGGCCTGTCGGACGGGTCCTTGGCCAGAGCCTTCTCCACCAGGCGCCGCAGGCCGGTCGGTACGCCGTCCAAGTCGGGCTTGGCTTGCATGACGCGGAAGGCCACCGCATCAGCGGCGCCGCCGCCGAAGGGGAGACGGCCAGTGGCTGCGTAGGCGAGGAGAGCTCCCCAGGCAAACACGTCGCCCGGGGAGCCGACGGCGCCGGTGCGGTAGTGCTCGGGGCTGATCCAGCCGGGCGTGCCGGTCAGCACCCCGGTGCGGGTGACCGAAGTGCCGTCCAGGGCGTGGGCAATGCCGAAGTCCAGAACCTGTGGTCCGGAGGTGGCCAAGATGACGTTCTGCGGCTTCACGTCCCGGTGGATGACGCCCTGGGCGTGCACGGCGGCGAGTGCGGCGGCGGTGCCGGCGGCCAGCGCATACAGACGCCCTCCGGACAACGGGCCGTTGGCCATCACGTGCCCGTCGAGGGTGAGGCCGGGGATATAGGGCGTGACGAGCCACGGCGTCGCAGCTTGGGTGTCGGCGTCGCGGACCGGCACCAGGCACGGCCCGGTGACGCGCTGGGAGAGCTGCACTTCCCGCCGGAACCGAGCCCGGAACTCACCGTCTGAGGCCTGAGCCGGATGCACGACCTTGACGGCGACCCGCTCGCCAGTAGCCGTGAGAGCGGCGTACACCGTACCCATACCGCCGGACCCCAGCCGCCCCAGGATGCGGTAGGGACCCACCCGGCGCGGATCGCCGGGCTGGACTGGCTGAACACGGTTGGACACGACGGCTCCCCCAAGCGGCTCACGGCGCACATCGGCCGCAACGATGGGCAGATCGTATCGACGTAATGCGCCGCGCAGCTCAAGAACCACAGCCCGCCCCCGCCGTGCGCCCGCCCGGTAGCGACGGAAGAGTCGCAGCGGTTCGGTCACCGGTGCGCGGCGAACGAGATGCTCGCGCCGCACTCAACACCCGTTGGGCCGCTGCAGCATCGAGTGGAATGCCTGGGCGAAAACGGTCACCGTCAGACCCTCTGCAATCTTCGGCGGGCGGGCATAGACGTCCCAGGTTTCGGTGAACCGGGCATGACGCGAGAGGGATTGGACTGTCTTCGGATCATGCTTGCCTGGGCCGCCGAGAGTGGAGGTGTAGAAGCTCTTGAGATCATGGAAACGGGCGCGCTCAGGGAGTCCGGCCCGGGCGACGACTCGCTGCCACTTCTCGTTGAAGTCGCTGCTCTGTACGGGCCTCCCGTATCGGTTTGTCAGATGAGCCCCTCGTCAAGTGGCTCCACGTGGCCCCGAGCCTGACGCTTGCGCGCTGCGTCGTGGGTGATCGGTTCCGGCTCGCTGAAGTTGGCCACATGGGCCGCCAGTTGCTCGATCAGGAAGTGATCCACAGGCAGGGTCGCGTAGCTGGCCTTCGTTTTGAGCGGTGCGGCCTTGCCGCGCTGACGCTGCTCTTGGATGTAGAGGAGATCCTCCTTCCAGCTGACGCACGCCCGCGTCAGGCCCAGGGCCTCGCCGGCACGTAGTCCTGCGCATGCGCCGAGCCAGACCAGGATCTCGTAGCGCGGCTCGATTTCTCGCATGGCAACGGCGGCTGCGGCCACCTGCTCGGGAGTCAGGGAGACTCTGCTGTCGTCGATCTCAGGGAGCTCGATGCGGGACACGATGTTGGCGGGCAACGGAATGTCTTCGTCCATCATGTAGTGGATGAGAATGCGCCACGTCTTGAAAATCTGAACAATTGTGTGGGCTGATCTGAGGCTGGGTTTTTCCAGCAGGTGATCGATGAAGGCCATCGAATCGCGCCGCCGCAGCGATGCTGGCAGGCGGTTTCCCGCGAACGGGAGAATGTGGTTGTGGAGGTGGCTCTCGTAGGTGTTGATCGTGCTGGGTCTCTTTTTCTTCTTCCGTTTGCGCTCGATCATCTGCGCGCCGAAGAATGCGACCCGTGCACCGCGTACCGGCTGACTCGCGCCCGTCACGGTCGAGTCTTGGTTCGCCATTTGGCCGAGCCGGTCCAGGGCTTCCTCCCAGGTAGCGAACGACTCTCTGTGCTCCTTCTTGAGGTGATCGACGTAGCGAGCTTGCCAGCGGAGCCCTCGTCCGTGGTCCGCTGACGGGTAAAGGGGGCGGTTCCTGGTCCCGCACTTACAGGGAGTGTCACCTCGGTGGGGTTTTGGATATGACTTGTGCCATCGATCGAATGGCAACACAGGTCTGGCCATGTGTTCTCGTTCATTGCTCGTGAGCTAGTGCCCTGCTGTCGCACCCTGTCTGGCCGTTTACGTCGGGCGAGGCGTGTGGGCGAGTGGCGCCGCAGCCGCACGACCATTCAGGTGTGCTCACGTGCAGGATTTCCAGCCTGAAGCCCGATTATGCACAGCTGTTCATGGTCTTGGGGAAGTTGCGCGGGTGGTGTCGCTGTGTGCCACCACGCGAACCGTCACCAGATCCCCGACTCCTGTCCCTCGGTATGCAGATTCGACGCTTCAGGGAAGGCCGGGGATACACCTTGGAAGAGCTCGCAGAGCGCAGTGGGTTGAGTTTCCGCGGACTCATCTATATCGAGCATGGGCAGCGCAGCCCCAGCGTGCTCACGCTTTTGGACATCGCTGCTGGACTCGATGTAGAGCCGGGGGAACTCGTCAACCACATCCCCGGGGAGGAATCCGGCAAGCCCGGGTCTCAGTAGTCCGGGGGCAATCGAACGTCCTCGAATTCTTCCTGGGGTGTGGTGAGCTCGTAGGGGCTGTTGGGCATCGCGATTCCTCCAGAAGATCCACGCAGGCGGTGCGCGTGAACCCGCCGAGGCGCCCAATCCGCGCCCTGTCGCCTGGCCGGGCGCAGGTGCCTTCCTGCTGTTGCGTCGGCCATGGAGGCCCATCATCCCCATCTGATGGCGCGCAGCGATGACGGTCCAGCCCTGCTGCCGGAGTTGGGTATCTGGCGTGTCCATTTCCAGCCTTGGTGGTGGATTCTCCCAACGAGACACAAGTGTTGTGATGAATCGTATGATGCGTCAGAACCGCGTACGGGTGGGGCACTTGATGCGGTTGCAACCGCCTGCGCCATCCGGGGCTCGGGCCGCATTGTTCGGGGGACGTCGTTGTACCTTGCCTGGCTGTACGCGGAGAACTTCCGGATCTTCGGCTCGTCCCCGCAGAAGAGCGGCGACACGGACGCCAGTCTGAGCCTGGAGTTCGGTCCCGCCACGAACGTCCTCGTCGGCGAGAATGACAGCGGCAAGACGGCCATCATTGACGCGATCCGCCTGTGCCTGCTGACCACAGCGGCTGACTTCTACCGGATCACGCGTGACGACTTCCACGTCGGACAGGACGGCCGAGCAGGGACCTTCAAGATCACCTGCGGTTTCAAGGACCTGACGACGGAAGAACAAGGGGTCTTCCTGGAGCTGCTCACCACCGACGACGACGGCAACGTCGCCCTCTATGTCACCGTCAAAGCGGAGCTGATGGAGCCGCTGCCTCCCCACAGGGTCTCGGTCACCACGCGCACCGGACGCGATGGGCAGGGACCCGCTCTGGACGGTGCCGCACGTGAACTGCTGAAGGCCACCTACCTGCGCCCGTTGCGGGATGCCGAGGCCGAACTGCGCTCCGGCCGCGGATCGCGGCTCTCGCAGATCCTCGCCGGCTACCCGGCCATGCGCGTACAAGGTGACGACGATTTCGACGAGGAGAGCGACAGCGCCACCACCCTGGTCGGCATCCTGCGCCGCGCGGAACGCCACATCGGTGACAACGAGGCGGTGGCCGCGGCCCGCAACGACATCAACACCGGCTACCTGCAGAAGTTCTCCATCGGCTCCGACGTCCTGCGCGCCGAGATCGGCGTCGCCGGCGACGCCACTCTTGCCCGCGCCCTGGAACGGCTGGAACTCACCCTGCTCGCGGGCGCGGGGGAGTGGACCAGACACGGACTGGGCTACAACAACGCCCTGTTCATGGCAGCCGAACTGCTCCTGCTCGGCAACAGCGCCTTCGCACCCCTGCTGTTGATCGAGGAACCCGAAGCCCACCTCCACCCGCAACTTCAGACCCGCATCATGGACCTGCTGCGCGAACGCGCCGAGGCCGCCAGGACAGCCGGGACGCCGCCGGTCCAGGTCATCCTCACCACCCACAGCCCGAACCTGGCCTCGGCCATCCCGGTGGAACACCTCACCCTCGTCGCCCGCGGAGCAGCCTTTCGCCTGGCACCGGGACTGACCTGTCTCGACGAGGGCGACTACGCCTTCCTCACCCGCTTCCTCGACGTGACCAAGGCCAACCTGTTCTTCGCCCGCAGCGTCGCCATCGTCGAAGGCGACGCCGAAGCCATCGTTTTGCCCGCCCTCGCACAGGCTGTCGGCCGGTCCTTCAGCGAATGCGGTGTCAGCGTCGTCAATGTCGGCGGCGTCGGTCTCTTCCGCTACAGCCGGATCTTCCAGCGCGAGGGTGAGCAGATACCGGTTGCGGTGGCCTGCATCCGGGACCGGGACTTGGTGCCCGCCGGCACTTCGGAGGAGATGCGCAAGCAGCTGAAGTGCTCGGCGGAGATGACCGGGCAGCAGATCGCCGATCACGTCGCAGCGCTGAAGGAAAAGGACAGCGGTCACGTGCGCACCTTCGTCTCCGACCACTGGACGTTGGAGTACGACCTGGCCGCGGCCTCCTGGACCATGGCGACCCTCATGCACCAGGCCGTCCGCGCTGCTGTCGCCTCCAAGACCACCTGGCCCACTGCGGACAGGCTCGCCGACCTGGACCGCTTGGCGCAGGAGGAGGTCAAGAAGTGGCGAGAGAGCAACGTCCCCCTGGAGAAGGCGGCCTTGGACATTTATGAGCCGCTGCGGATGGGCCGGGGCAACAAGCCGATCGCTGCCCAACACGCGGCCCGCCTCCTGCAGACCACCTCGGTGACCGATGGCGATCTGCCGTCCTACCTCGTGGCCGCCTTCACATATCTGTGCAGCGAGGTCTGAGCGATGACGCCCCTCTATGCCCCCGACGTCTTCATCAAGGACAAGGTCGAGGCACTCGCCCAGCGACTCGGCCTCGAACTGCCGCATCAGGAGCAGTGGGACTTCATCCAGAGCGCGGAATCTCTGGACCTGCAAGCAGCTCCCGGCTCGGGCAAGACCAGCCTGATCGGGCTCAAGCTCGCGCTCCTGAGCCAGGGATGGACCTCGCCCACGCGCGGCATCTGCGTCCTGTCCCACACCAACACGGCCAAGGACGAGATCACCAACCGCCTCACCGCCACACCGGCGGGACGCCGTCTCCTGCAGTACCCGCACTTCATCGGCACGATCCAGGCCTTCACCAACACCTTCTTGGCCCTGCCGGCCCTGCGGTCCCGGGGCATTGAAGTCCAGACTGTCGACGACCAGGCCTACGCGGACGAAGCCCTCCGGCTACTCGAACGCCACCCCCGGTTCCGGAAACTCAACACCGCGCTCGGGCATCGCACGAACGGCTCCGGACTCGTCGCCGAGGCCCGCTACGTGTGCGACGCCGGAGAGCTGATCGCGACAGGACCTGGCGGCACACCTCCCTTCAAAGCGTCCAGTGACAGTGGCCAACAATTCGCCGCTCTCAAAGAGATGCTCACGGAGCGAGGCGTCTTCCGCTACCACGACATGTTCGCCCTGGCTGAGCACCACCTCTTTCATCACCCACAGCTCGCTCCGGCTGTCGCCCACCGCTTTCCCTTCGTCCTCCTGGACGAAATGCAGGACACCAGCGACCTCCAGCAACGCCTGCTCGACAAGGTCTTCGGCCCGCCGGGCACGATCGTCCAGCGTGTGGGTGACGTCAACCAGCGCATCTTCGCCGACGGACCGGATGCCTCACAGCCCTCGTCGTTCCCCCTGCCTCACGCCGCCCAACTCCCCGTCAGCCGCCGATTCGGCAGCAAGATCGCAGCACTCGCCAGCGACCTCACGGTCCACCGCCGCCAGCACATCGACGGCGCCGGCCACGACGGGACCGTCGCCCTGCTGCTCTTCGACGACGACACCGTCGCCGAGGTCGTACCGGCCTTCGAACGGATGGCAGCGATCACGGTCCCCCGCCAACTGCTGCTGGACAACCCGCCCCGCGTCCTGGGCGCCCGCCTCATCCAGGGAAGCGCCAAGGCCTTTCCGCAATCCCTCTCCTGCTACGTACCCGGCTTCACCGCCACGCCGGTCCAGACAACCGGCAGTTTCATCACGACGGCACGTACCGCCCAGGCGCTTCGGCAATCCGGCGACAACCACGCAGCCGTCACGCTCCTGTGGAACGCCATCCGTGACGTGGCCCGGCTCGCCAGTGCCGGCGGCCTGCCCCCGCTGAGACGACTGGACCGAGACCCGGCCACCGCCGGAGGCCGGGCACGCCTGCTCCTGCACGACCTGCTGACGAACCCACTCGACAGTCACGTCGAATGGGCAGTCCTCACCGCCCGGCTTCTGCGGCTGCTGCCCGACCTGACCCAGAGCCCCTTGAAGGGTGTCGCCCGTCTCACCGACCCCCTTGCCCACATCCCGTACGTCGCCCAGCCAGCGCCCGTGCCCGAGGCCGCGGCTGATGCGGAACAGGGAGTGGTGGCGTCGGTTGCGGGATCGATCCAGAGCGCCAAAGGCGAAACCCACGCGGCCACGCTCATCCTCGAATGCCTGGAACGCAGCGGCAAGAAGTACGACGTACACGAGGTCCTCGGACTCCTGAGCCAGCAACAGGACGCCTCCCAGGCCCTGGTCACAATTCAGCGTGCGGCGCAGCTCGTCTTCGTCGGCGCCACCCGCCCCACTCACCTGCTCGCCTTCGCGGCGCACCGTAAAAGGGCCGAGCCGTACGTCGAGGCGATGACAACTCGCGGCTGGACTGTTCACGGCATTTGAGCCTCAAGACGATGCCCACCTAGTGATTCGGCAGATTCAGGGGAGCCCTCGGGACACGAGTGTCGCCGGGTACTTCTGGGCGGCGCCGGTGGTCAGGGCATTGGTCGGAAACCGGAGCGTGCAGCTCACCGGAAGCACCCTAGTGTCCTGAGTCGATAGTTCGCTTGCGGTTATAGGGTGGGGCGGTGCCTGGTCCGAAGCCGTTGCCGCTGGAGTTGTCCGATCACGAACGCCGGGT
>NZ_JARGEF010000307.1:0-8118 GCF_033794725.1 Streptomyces sp. ID05-39B
ATTTTTTTCTTTTGTCATTCTCATGTTTGTCCTTTTACATTTTCTTTCTGTTCTCTTTTTTTTTTTTCGAGCAGAAAGGGGACTAATGTTTTTTTTGCTGTCTCGGGGGCTCGGGGATGGGTATAAGCGGGCGGTCCTGGAACACGACACCTTCGGGATGGACCACAACTTCTTCGACGCGGGCGGCCACTCGCTGCTGCTGGTGAAGCTGCGCGAGCAGCTCCGGCTCGCGACGGGCGCCGACGTCCCGGTCATCGACCTGCTGCGGCACGTCACGGTCCAGGACCAGGCCCGCCTGATCGCCCAGGTCCACCGGCCGGCCGAGGGCACCGCCGCCCCCCGGCAGGCCACCGCCCGCAGCCGGCCGGCGGGCACCGCGCCGGCCGCAGCCCCGGTGCCCGCCGGCGGACGTCACCACCTCCTCGCCCTGTCCGCCGTCACCGCCGACGCGCTGACCGAGGCCCGGGAACGGCTGGCCGCGTACCTGGAGGCGACGCCGGACGCGGCACTCGCGGACGTCGCGCACACCCTGGACCGGGGCCGTGAACGGTTCGGGCACCGGGTCGCCGTGGTCGTGGCCGGCCGGGACGAGGCGGTACGCGCCCTGCGCGACCCCGGCACGCCCGCGCATGCCGTCCCCGGACCGGCCCCCGCCACGGTGTTCGCCTTCCCCGACGGCACCGGCCCCGCCCGCCAGGTCCGCCTGGCGGAACGGTTCGCCGAGCACGGCGTGACCCCGGCCGCGGTGTACGGCACCGGCACGGGCCGGATCGCCGCCGCGGTGCTGAGCGGTGCGCTCGCCGCACCGGACGCGGAGCGGGCGGCGGCCGGCGACCCCGTACCGCCGCTGCGGCGCACACGGCTGCTGTGGACCACCGCCCTCGGCCCCGTCACGCCCGACGACCCCGCCCCGCGGGAGCAGCACCTGACGGCCGAGGCCGAGCCCGCCAAGCTGCTGCAACTCGCCCGCGACCAGCTCGGCGAGGTGGCCGTCCTGGACGTACCCGCGGCCGGCCTCTCGGAGAAGGCGCTGCTCACCGCCCTGGCGGCCCTGTGGTGCCGGGGCGTCGACGCCCGGCTGACACCGGCCGGTCCAACCCGCCGGCTGCGCCTGCCCGGCCATCCCCTGTCGTGGGCGCGGACCGCGCCCGCCGTACGTCCTTGAAGGAAGGTCCGTATGCCGCTCGTACGTGGCGAAGCCGCCGTTCTCGTCGAACCCGGGCGCCTGGAGGTGGAGGACGTCGCCTTCCGGGAGCTGCGCGAGGACGAGGTGCTCGTGCGCAACACCCTGGCCGCCATCTGCGGCAGCGACGTGCACCGGGTGCGCGCCGAGTCCCCCTTCTTCCGGGACATGCGCGACCACCCCTATCCCTGCCCGGCGGGGTACCCCGGTCACGAGGGTGTCGGGGAGGTCGTCGAGAGCCGTTCGGCGCGCTTCTCCCCCGGTGACTTCGTGCTCACCGTGCCCAACCACGCCTACATGGCCTCGTTCGCCCGCTACCAGACGATCGGCGACCGGTTCCTGCTGCCGCTGGAGCGCACCGGCGCGCCCACCGTCCCGCTGATGGCGCAGCAGCTGGGCACGGTCGTCTTCGCGCTGAAGCGGTTCTGGCCGGAGCCCGTGCGGCCGGGTCTGACGGCTGCCGTCGTCGGCGTCGGCTCGGCGGGGTTGCTGTTCCTCCAGATGCTGCGGCACCTGGGCTTCGAGAAGACCGTCGCGGTCGACCTGGAGCCGGGCCGGCTGGCCGTGGCGCGTTCCCTCGGCGCGGACGCGACCGCGCACGTGCCCGGGCAGAGCGCCGAGGAGGTCGTGATGGAGCTGACCGGCGGGGCGGGCGCGGACCTGGTCGTCGAGGCGGCGGGCACCGACGGGGCGCGCGAGCACGCGATGCGGATGGTCGGCCAGCAGGGCCGGCTCGGCTTCTTCGGCATGCCGGAGGACTACGAGATGCGCATCCCGTACGCCCATCTCTTCGTCCGCAACGCCCAGTTGGTCAACGCCGTGGGCGGCGCCCAACTGGAGCCGGGGCTCGCCTCGTTCCGCACGGCGCTGGACCTGATCGGGAACGGTTCGGTGCGCGTCGACGACCAGATCACCCACACGTTCGGCATCAAGAACATCGCCGACGCCTTCGACCTCGCGCACACCCGGCGGGACGACGTCGTCAAGATCGCCATCGCCTTCGACTGAGAGGAGGTCGCACATGTCGCAACGGTTCGACAACGCGGAACCCGTGGCCGTCGTCGGCCTCGGCGGCCGGTTCGCGAAGGCGCCCGACGTCGGCGCCTTCTGGGACAACCTGGTGGCGGGCGAGGACTGTTTCCGGCGGGAGCCGGTGCCGGTCGTGGAGGACCTGGGCGAGGACCGGCTGCGGGTCCACTCCTGGGGCGTCGCCCCGCACCGGGAGTCCTACGACAGCGCGCTCGTCGGCGTCGAGGGCCTGGACCCGCAGCACGGCATGCTCCAGGAGTCCCTGTGGCAGGCGGCGGAGGACGCCGGGGTCCGCCTGTCGGCGATCGCCGACCGGACCGCCGTCTACGCGGGCTGCGCCCGTACCCGGCACGTGCCGCGGGCTGCCTTCGACGACGTGGTGCACGTCGATCCGACGTTCGCCGGGCCCTACTTCTCCTACCTCCAGGACCTGTGGGGCGAGTCGCTGATGCTGGACTCGGCGTGCGCCACCTCGACGGTGGCCGTCCATCTGGCCTGCCAGAGCCTGCGGCTGCACGCCTGCGACTACGCGCTGGCCGGCGCGGTGGCCGTCCAGCAGGACGCCGACGGCTCCTACCTGCGCACCCCGCGCAGCATCTACTCCACCGAAGGCATCGTGCGCCCCTTCGACCGACGCCACAACGGCGTCGTGCCCGGCGACGGGTCGGGCGCCGTCCTGCTGCGCCGGCTGGCGGACGCCCGGCGCGACGGTGACCCCGTCTACGCCGTGATCCGGGGCAGCTCGGTCACCAACGACGGCCGGGCCAAGCCCGGTTTCGTCATCCCCGGCGTCGACGGCAAGGTGCGCGCGGTGCGCCGGGCGCTGGACGCGGCCGGTCTGACCGGGGCCGACGTCGACTACGTCGAGACGCACGGAGTCGGCATCCCGCTGAACGACCAGATCGAGGCGACCGCGCTGATCGAGGCCCTGGGCACCGACGGGCCGCCCGTCGCGGTCGGCTCGGTGAAGGCCTCCGTGGGCCACTGCGACACCGCGGCGGGCATGGCCGCCCTGATCAAGACGTGCCTCGCGATCGACCGGGGCTTCCTGCCCGCGACGCCGAACACCGAGGACCCCATCGAGGAGTTCACCGGCCGCGGCGAACGCTTCGGCATCCTCCCCGAGGGCCGCTCCTGGCCCGCCTCGGGCCGGCCTCGTACGGCCGGCCTGATGTCGGCAGGCGTCGGCGGCACCAACGCCTTCCTCGTCCTGGAGGAAGCCCCCGCCCCCTGACCGGACACCACGCCAGGCACCACCCGTTCCACCACCCACCACACCGAGGAGCACCCATGTCCGTCACCGCCGACCTCTACGTCGAGGTCAAGAACTTCTACGCCCGTCAGATGCGCGTCCTGGACGACCTGGACATCGAGCAGTTCACCGCGACCTTCACCGAGGACGGTTCGGTCGCCCACCCCCACCGCAGCGAGAAGGTGGAGGGCCGCGAGGCGATGCGCGCCAAGATGACGAGCATGCTCCCGATGTACGAGGGCCTCGTCACCCGCCACTGGTTCGACCACTTCCTGATCGAGCCGGCCGGCGCCGCCGAGGACGACGGCCTGCGGGTCACCTACTACTCGCTGGTCACCCAGACCGACGCCGAGGGCGGGATGCGGTTCTTCTCCTCCTCCAGCGTGGAGGACCGCATGGTGCGCGACGAGAAGGGCGAACTGCGCATCCGCGAGCGGGTCATCCACCGCGACAACCCCCGTCACGGCCGCGTCATCTGAGCACTCGTCCGCCGACCCGTGAACTGCTGGAGGAGGGCAGACAGATGGCAGAGACCTGGGAGTTGCCGCCGGCCGAGTGGAACGACACGGCACGGCCGTTCGAGGACCGGGTGAGCATGGTCGACCTGATCGAGCGGCGGGTACGGGAGTCACCCGGCGCGCCGGCCGTCCGCCTCGGCGACGGCGAGATCAGGACGTACGGACGACTGTGGGACGACTCCGGTCTTCTCGCCCGCTTCCTCGGCCGCCACGGGGTGGGCCGGGGAGACCACGTCGGCGTCCTGCACGACAATTCGTACGACAGTGTGCTGGCGGTCGTCGGTGTCCTGCGCACCGGCGCCGCCTACGTGCCGCTCGACGCGCGCTGGCCGGCCGGCCGGATCGCCGCACCGGTACGGCAGTTGGGCATCGACTGGATGGTGACCGGCCATGCGCTGGCGCAGCGCGCGGAGGAGTCCGGGCACCTGGCGGGCCGGGACCTGCGGCTGGTGTGCACGGACCTGACGCAGCCGGCGCCGGACCCGCTGGACGCGGAGGCGGTGGGCCTGCTGTGGGACACCGTCGCCGAGGACGGGGACCTGGCGCGGGCCTCGGGCTTCAACCAGGACCCGGGCGACGGCGTCTCCGCCGAGCAGATCGACACCTACGTCTCGCACGTGCGTGACCTGGTGCTGTCGGTGGCAGAACGCCCGCGGGTCGTCGAGGTGGGCTGCGGCGCCGGTCTGGTGGCGCGCGCGCTGCGCGACCGGGTCGCCGCCTACACCGGCGTCGACGTCTCGTCCGTGGCGCTGCGGCGGGCGGCCCGGGAGTCCGGCGGGGACGCACGGTTCGTGCACGCGCCGGCCGACGAGCTGGGCCGCGTGGTGCCGTCGGCCAGTGCCGACGTGGTGCTGCTGGCCAGCGTCGCCCAGTTCTTCCCCGGCTTCGCGTACCTGCGGTCCGTGCTGCGGGACGCCCTCGGCGTGCTGGCGCCGGGCGGGGCGGTGGTCCTCGCGGACCTCGTGGAGCCGGGCGAGGACGCGCGGGGCGGTCATCTGCACGTGCCCGCCCGGTGGTTCGACCGCATCGCCGACCAGCTCGGCCTGCCGGTGCGGGCGGAGGTACGCCGCCGCACCGAAGACGGCTGGCCGGCGGTGCTGCGGGATCGCTACGACGTCGTCCTGCGCCCGGCACCGCGCGGCGCGGGCACCCCGGGAACGCCGGTGGTCAGCACGTGGAGCGACGTCGAGACCGCCCGTGACCTGCCGCTGCCGGCCGGCCCCGGCGCCGACGACACCGCGTACGTCATCTTCACCTCCGGCTCCACCGGTGTGCCGAAGGGCGTCTCGGTGCGCCACCGCAGTGCCGTCAACGTCATCCAGTGGGTGAACGAGACCTACGCGGTCGGCCCGGACGACTGCCTGCTGTGGGTCACCGCGCTCACCTTCGACCTGTCGGTCTACGACCTGCTGGGCATCCTCGCGGCGGGCGCCAGCCTGCGCGTCGTCCCCCCGGCCGAACTCGCCGACGGGGAGCGGCTGCTGGACATCATGCTGCACGAGCCGGTGACCTTCTGGGACTCGGCGCCGGCCGCGCTCGGCATGGTGATGTCCTTCGCCGACGCACCGCACGAGGGCGGCCCGCCGCCGGGCCTGCGCCTGGTCTTCCTCAGCGGCGACTGGGTGCCGCTGGCCCTCCCGGACCGCGTGCGGGCCCGCTTCCCGAAAGCGCGGGTGGTGGCACTGGGCGGGGCGACGGAGGCGACGATCTGGTCCAACCACTTCGACGTGGGCGAGATCGATCCTTCGTGGACGAGCGTCCCGTACGGCAAGCCGATCCAGAACGCCCGCTACTACGTCCTGGACGGCGACCGCAAACCGTGCCCGATCGGCGTCGAGGGCGACCTGCACATCGCCGGCGTGGTGGTGGCCGACGGATACGTGGGCGATCCGCGGCTGTCGGCCCAGAAGTTCACGGCCGACACCGTGAGCGGCCTGGCGGGCGAGCGCATGTACGCCACGGGCGACCGGGCCCGCTGGATGGCCGACGGCAACCTGGAGTTCCGGGGCCGGCGGGACGACCAGGTCAAGGTGCGCGGCTACCGGATCGAACTGGGCGAGGTACTGGCCGCGCTGCGGCAGGTGCCCGGGGCTGTGGACTGCGCGGTGACCACGCTGGACGGGGACGACGGTCCGCAGATCGTGGCGGCGGTGGCCGCGGACGCCGGGCGGGAACTCTCCGGCGGCCAGGTCCGCCGCCATCTCGCCGGGACGCTCCCCAGCTACATGCTCCCGGAGCACGTGCTCGTCCTGCCGGCCCTGCCGGTCGGGCCCACGGGCAAGGTGGACCGGGACCGGCTGGCCCGGCTGGCCGCCCGCCCGCGAGGACGCCGGGGGGCGTGAACGGCAACGGGGCGGGGCGGGACCTCCGGACCTACGCCGGATGCCCCGCCCCGCTCCGCCCGCTGTCCGGGACCGGTTCCGTCCCCGATCACCGGATCAGGGACGCACGCCCAGCTTCCACACCATCGCCGCGACGGCGTCGGTGTTGACGTCCAGGGCGCCCCGGTCGATGTTGGCGGGGGTGTCGCAGGCCAGGTGGTAGCACTTGTCCATGGCCTCTCCTGCGGTGCCGCCCCACTTCGCGGCCTGCTCCGGGGTCTTGATCTCGGCCGAGCCGGTGAAGATGCCGCCGACCGCGACGCCCTTGGCCAGGAACGGCTCGTGGTCGCTGCGGCCGTTGAGCGCGGTGGCGGGCTCGGTGGGGATGCCCTTGGCGGTGAAGTACCGGTCGAAGTGCCGGGCGATCTCGGGGCTCTGGTCGTAGACGAAGTACCCGGGGTTCGGTGAGCCGATCATGTCGAAGTTCAGATAGGCGGTGATCTTCGACAGTTCGGCCGCCGGCAGGGTGTTCACGTAGTGCGTCGACCCGATGTACGTCTCCTCCTCCGTGCCCCAGAAGGCGAACCGGAGGTGCTGGGCCGGAGTGGCCTTCTTCGCGGACACCGTGAGCGCGGTCTCGAGGATGGCCGCGACGCTGGAACCGTTGTCGTTGATGCCAGGGCTCGTGTCGACCGAGTCGAGGTGCGCGCCGACCATGAGGACCTTTCCGGAACCGCCCCCGCGAGGCCAGTCGGCAATGAGGTTCCAGCTTTTCTTTCCGGCGAACTCGAATTCCTGGATCGAAGTGATGAATCCGGCCCCGTCGAGCTTGGCCCTGACATAGTCGACGGACGCCTGATATCCGGCCGTGCCATGCGCCCGGTTGCCGTTGTTCGCGTCGGAGATCTTCTGGAGCGCGTCGAGGTGCCGCATCACCTTGGTGACGGCGATATCGGGTGCCGACCGCACCTGAGCAGGCTCTTCGGCATGGACACCGGCCGTCCCGAGGAGCAGGAAGGACATCGTGGAGGCGGCGACGACGGCGGGGCGGAACTGCTGGAAAGGCACTGTTGATTTCCCTTTGCAGGCGGATGCTCGACCTATGCGATCAGGTGGTCCCGTGATCGTTCTGGATAATTCCACGACACCGGTACCTACGCCAGCCACTTTCACAACCGGAGGGAAGCGGACGTCCCTTTTCCGCCAGGACGGAAATCCCGCTTCGCAACCCGGAGGCCTAGGGAAAATCATACGCGGAGGGATATCGGGCGGCGCCCCGGCCGCAATTCCTGGCGCATTTCCTACGGCCTGGCCTTCACCACGAGCTCCGGGCAGGACGGCCGGCCGGACTCCCGCCGGCCTCGAGCGTCTCCGAGTGCGCCGCTCCGTCCACCCGCAGTCCCGGCCCTGGCCGCAAGGTCTCGTACCGATGACGGCAAAGCCCTCGTCGCACGCCCCCACACCGGCACGGCGAGGGGAAGAAGCACGGCAGCGGCAGGGGTGGTCCCGCACCGGTCGTCCCGCCGGCGTCCGCCCGCGATGAGCGCCCACCCGGGCGCCACCCCTGCGGGGCGGCGGACCGCGGATGTCACGCGTGGGAAACCTTGACGATCACTGTGGCGGGTGCCACGATTCCGGCGCCGCCATGTTTACGTAAACATCAGATCGCCGCCATGACCGATGTTTGCGTAAACATGCCGAGGCCGCCAGAGATCGAGCCCCCCACTCCGTCGAACAGAGCCGCCTCCCGACCCGAAAGGCCAGGCCGATGCGCCCCACCTCCGCCGGCACCCGCCGGACCCCCCGCCTGCGAGC
>NZ_JARGEF010000308.1:0-8073 GCF_033794725.1 Streptomyces sp. ID05-39B
CCTCCGCCCCCCGGTCCACCCGTTCCCGCGGTCATGATCCGGCCCGGCGGATCGCGTTGGCCGCGGCCTCGGAGTTGCGGGGCCGGGGGGTGCCGGCGCGGGTGGCCGCTGTGTTGCGGCAGCGGCGGTCGGTGGCCGATCAGGCGGGGCTCAACTCGCGGCAGAGGCTGGGCAATCTGGCCGGCGCGCTGGCGGTGGTGGCCGGTGGCGGGCGGCTGCTCCGGGATGCGGGTGCGGTGGTGCTCGTGGACGATCTGGTGACGACGGGTGCCTCTCTCGCGGAGGCGGCGCGTGCCGTGCGGGCGGCGATGGAAGCGGAGCCGGCCGCCGGTACTCCCGGTACTCCCGGTACTCACCGTCCTGTCGGTACTCACCGTGCTGTCGGTGCTCCCCGTGCTGTCGGGCGGTCCGGAGGTGAAGGAGTCGTGGTGGCCGTGTACGGGGGCGCTGCTCGGGAAGGCAGAGGGGTACGACCGTCCGGAGCGCTGAACGGAGGCATGGGACAGGTGCCGGTGTGGCAGACGGGTGTCGGGCAGGCGGGTGACCTGCTGTGCGCGGCCGTCGTCGCTGCGCCGCCGGACGCTTTCGAAATAAACCGGAACTGACCGAGGACTTGTGTCGTTGCAGGTAATGAGAGGACGAATTCGCCTGAACGGAGGTACGCGGCGGTAGAGGGTGACGACATCCGTCCGGGCGAGATATGTTCGGTTGTGAGGGAAAGCCGCAGGCCACACCTCTCGATTCCGAACGCTGTGCTGCGATTTTCGGTAATCACCCGCAGCACCTGGGGTGGAGATCTCGCCCGTGGGGGAGGAGGAGGTGGAAGTCACCGAGTCCGAGGTTCCGGTGCCCACCGGAGCCTGGTGCAAAAGGGAGATGCTCCGCCGCTGATGCGGAGTGATCCGGGAACGGAGTTCTGCGTGGACATCGTCGTCAAGGGCCGCAAGACCGAGGTGCCCGAGCGGTTCCGCAAGCACGTGGCCGAGAAGCTGAAGCTGGAGAAGATCCAGAAGCTCGACGGCAAGGTGATGAGCCTCGACGTCGAGGTGTCCAAGGAGCCCAACCCCCGACAGGCCGACCGGTGCGACCGGGTGGAGATCACGCTCCGCTCCCGCGGTCCGGTGATCCGTGCGGAGGCGGCGGCCAGCGACCCGTACGCGGCACTCGATCTGGCGGCGGAGAAGCTGGACGCCCAGCTGCGCAAGCAGCACGACAAGCGTTACACGCGGCGTGGCGCGCGACGGATCTCGGCGGCGGAGGTCGCCGACCACGTCCCCGGAGTCGCGACCCTCAGCGGCAACGGCCACCCCGTCCCGTCCGACGAGGCCGCCGGCGTGCCGACGAAGAAGATCGGATCGCTGGAGGTACAGGGCGACGGCCCCCTCGTGGTGCGCGAGAAGACCCACGTGGCCGCCCCGATGACCCTTGACCAGGCTCTTTACGAGATGGAGCTGGTCGGGCACGACTTCTATCTCTTCGTCGACTCCGAGACGAAGGAACCGAGCGTCGTCTACCGGCGCCACGCCTACGACTACGGCGTGATTCACCTCAACACCGACCCGATGGTCGCGCAGGCGCATTCCCCCGAGGCGGGCGGCGCGCTGGGCGGCTGACCCGGCCCCTCGGTGACAGCTGAGCAGGTGCCCCTGGAGCGCGTGTGCGCCCCCAGGGGCACCCGTGTGCGCCCCTTCGGACGTCGCTCTGTCACCGCGTTGTCGTCCAGGCATGGAATCATGGCGGCAACGGCTCAACCGGTGGGTCGTTGCCTTGCGTTGGCGATGGCACTGGACCACGGCCACAGCCTTCAGGGGGAGGAACGATGGCGGACAGCTTCGGACCGATGCATGACGGGGATGCCGTCGAGGGCGTTGTCGGCATGGGCCCGGACGGGGGGGCTCCCCGCAAGGAGCCGATCAGGGTTCTGGTGGTGGACGACCATGCCCTGTTCCGCCGAGGGCTGGAGATCGTGCTTGCCGCGGAGGAGGACATCCAGGTCGTCGGTGAGGCGGGTGACGGGGCGGAGGCCGTGGACAAGGCGGCCGACCTGCTTCCGGACATCGTGCTGATGGACGTACGGATGCCGAAGCGTGGCGGTATCGAGGCGTGCACCTCGATCAAGGAGGTCGCTCCCAGCGCGAAGATCATCATGCTGACGATCAGTGATGAGGAGGCCGATCTCTATGAGGCGATCAAGGCGGGTGCGACGGGTTATCTCCTGAAGGAGATCTCCACGGACGAGGTGGCCACGGCCATTCGCGCGGTGGCGGACGGTCAGTCGCAGATCAGTCCTTCGATGGCGTCGAAACTGCTCACCGAGTTCAAATCGATGATCCAGCGGACCGACGAGCGCAGGCTGGTGCCCGCGCCGCGGTTGACGGACCGTGAGCTGGAAGTGCTCAAACTTGTCGCCACGGGGATGAACAACCGGGACATCGCCAAGGAGTTGTTCATCTCCGAGAACACCGTGAAGAACCATGTGCGCAACATTCTGGAGAAGCTGCAGCTGCACTCCAGGATGGAAGCGGTCGTGTATGCGATGCGGGAGAAGATCCTCGAGATCCGGTAGGCCCGGCTGAGGGCTCTCCGCAGCGGTCGGGTGACGGTCAGGCGAGGGCGCGCGCGAGTTCCCGGGTGAGGGGGTCGCGCAGTTCGGGGGCGTCGACGCGTTCCACCCGTACGTCGGTGCAGTCGACCCAGCTCGCCGCTTCGATCAGGGCCTGGGTGACGGCGGGTACGGCCTTGGGGCCGTCCAGGGTGATCTGTCGGGCGACCAGAGTGCGGCCCTCGCGGGCGGGGTCGACCCGGCCGACGAGCCGGCCGCCGGCGAGTACGGGCATGGCGAAGTAGCCGTGGATCCGCTTGGGCTTGGGCACGTAGGCCTCCAGGCGGTGGGTGAAGCCGAAGATCCGCTCGGTGCGGGCCCGCTCCCAGATGAGGGAGTCGAAGGGGGACAGCAGCGTGGTGCGGTGGCGGCCGCGCGGGGGTGTCGCCAGGGCCGTCGGGTCGGCCCAGGCCGGTTTGCCCCAGCCTTCGACGGTGACCGGGACCAGGCCGGAGTCGGCGATCACCGCGTCGACCTGTTCGCCCTTCAGACGGTGGTAGTCGGCGATGTCCGCGCGCGTGCCGACGCCGAGGGAGTGGCCGGCGAGGCCGACCAGGCGGCGCAGGCATTCGGCGTCGTCGAGTTCGTCGTGCAGGAGGTCGGCGGGGATCGCGCGTTCGGCGAGGTCGTAGACCCGCTTCCAGCCGCGGCGTTCGACGCAGACGACTTCGCCGTGCATCAGGGCCCGTTCGACGGCGACCTTGGTGCCGGACCAGTCCCACCATTCGCTGGTCTTCTTGGCGCCGCCCAGTTCGGTGGCGGTGAGGGGCCCCTCGGTGCGGAGCTGCTTGATGACCTGCTCGTAGGTGCCCTCGGGGAGGGTGTGGTTCCAGTGCGGGCGGCCGCGGTAGGCGCGGCGGCGGAAGGCGAAGTGGGGCCATTCCTCGATGGGGAGGATGCACGCGGCGTGGGACCAGTACTCGAAGGCGTGGGGCCGGGCCTCCGGCGTGCCGGAGGTGGGTTTCCAGTAGGCGTTCTCGACGGTGGTGCGGCCTACGGCTCCCAGGCGGGCGTACGGGATGAGCTCGTGGGATCGGGCGAGGACGGAGATGGTGTCGAGCTGGACGGCGCCGAGGTGGCGCAGTACGCCGCGGACGCCGGCTCTGCGGTCGGGTGTGCCGAGGAAGCCCTGGGCGCGCAGGGCGATGCGGCGGGCCTCGTCCGCGGAGAGTTCGGTGGCGGGGGGCGGGGTCGTCATGGTGCGCACGATAGGGGCTGGGTCTGACAGCGGGCCGTGAGCTGCGGGTTCGCCCGTGCTCAGTGGCGGGCGGGGCCGGGGGGCGGTGGTGCCGCCGGGATGTAGGGGGTGGCTGAGGGCAGGCCAAGGTCCGAGGGGAGCAGGGAGGCCACCCAGCAGTCGCGTCGTACGCCCTTGTTGTTGATCGCGGAGCGCAGGGTGCCCTCCAGGGTGAAGCCGGCGTGTTCGGCGACCGCGCGGGAGGCGGTGTTGCCGACTTCGGCGCGCCATTCGACGCGGTCGACGGCGAGGTGGGTGAAGGCCCAGCGGGAGGCGGTCAGGGTGGCCTCGGTGATGTAGCCGTGGCCGCGGTGTTCCTTGGCGGCCCAGAAGCCGACCTCGGCGGTGCCCAGGGAGCGCATGGTGAGGCTGAGGAGGCCGGTGAGGGTGTGGTCGGGGAGGAAGACGCCGAAGGTGAACATCGAGCGGTTCGCCCAGCCTTCGGGGGCGAGTTGTTCGGTGAAGCTGCGGGCGTGTCCGGGGAGGTAGGGGGAGGGGATGGTGGTCCAGCGCTGGATGTCGGGGTCCTGGGCGGCGGCGTGGACCGCGTCGGTGTCCTGGGGGCCGACCGGGCGGAGGACGAGGCGGTCGGTGGCGAGGGTGACGGGCTCCATCGGCCGATTCTGCGCGTGGGGCCGGGGCGGCGCCATGTTTTCGCGGTGTGTGAGCGGGTGATCACAATTCGCGCAATTCGTTCGCGGGGCGCGGCACCATCGGCGGGGCCCGGCCGTTGTGCCTGTGAGGAGATTCCGGCGCTGTCGTGAGGCAGTGTGCGGTCCGCGTCACAGCAGGCCTCCCGGCGTGGCGGGGTCCTCGCATACGATGGCCGTTGCTCAGTAAGTCAAATGAAACAGACCGTCCCAGGCCCGACCGGCAAGGAGACCAACCCCCGTGTCCGTCCTCTCAAAGCTCATGCGTGCAGGCGAAGGCAAGATCCTGCGCAAGCTGCACCGCATCGCGGACCAGGTCAACTCCATCGAAGAGGACTTCGTCGACCTCTCCGACGCCGAGCTGCGGGCCCTCACCGATGAGTACAAGCAGCGGTACGCCGATGGGGAGACGCTGGACGACCTGCTGCCGGAGGCGTTCGCCACGGTGCGTGAGGCCGCCAAGCGTGCTCTGGGTCAGCGCCATTACGACGTGCAGATCATGGGCGGTGCGGCGCTGCACCTCGGCTATGTCGCCGAGATGAAGACCGGTGAGGGCAAGACCCTGGTCGGCACGCTGCCCGCGTATCTGAACGCTCTGTCGGGTGACGGCGTTCACCTGATCACGGTCAACGACTACCTGGCCGAGCGCGACTCCGAGATGATGGGGCGCGTCCACAAGTTCCTGGGCCTTTCCGTCGGTTGCATCCTGGCGAACATGACGCCGGCCCAGCGCCGCGAGCAGTACGGCTGCGACATCACGTACGGCACGAACAACGAGTTCGGCTTCGACTACCTGCGCGACAACATGGCGTGGTCCCAGGAAGAGCTGGTGCAGCGCGGCCACAACTTCGCGATCGTGGACGAGGTCGACTCCATCCTGGTCGACGAGGCGCGTACGCCGCTGATCATCTCGGGTCCGGCGGACCAGGCGACGAAGTGGTACGGCGACTTCGCCAAGCTGGTCCAGCGCCTCAAGCGCGGTGAGGCGGGCAACGCGCTGAAGGGCATCGAGGAGACCGGCGACTACGAGGTCGACGAGAAGAAGCGCACGGTCGCCATCCACGAGTCCGGCGTCGCCAAGGTCGAGGACTGGCTGGGCATCGACAACCTCTACGAGTCGGTGAACACGCCTTTGGTGGGCTACCTGAACAACGCCATCAAGGCGAAGGAGCTCTTCAAGAAGGACAAGGACTACGTCGTCATCGACGGCGAGGTCATGATCGTCGACGAGCACACCGGCCGTATCCTCGCGGGCCGCCGCTACAACGAGGGCATGCACCAGGCGATCGAGGCGAAGGAAGGGGTGGACATCAAGGACGAGAACCAGACGCTCGCGACGATCACCCTGCAGAACTTCTTCCGCCTCTACGGCAAGCTGTCCGGCATGACCGGTACGGCGATGACCGAGGCCGCCGAGTTCCACCAGATCTACAAGCTCGGTGTGGTGCCGATCCCGACGAACAAGCCGATGGTCCGCAAGGACCAGTCGGACCTGATCTACCGCACCGAGGTCGCGAAGTTCGACGCGGTCGTCGACGACATCGCGGAGAAGCACGAGAAGGGCCAGCCGATCCTCGTCGGTACGACGTCGGTCGAGAAGTCCGAGTACCTGTCGCAGCAGCTCAGCAAGCGGGGCATCCAGCACGAGGTGCTGAACGCCAAGCAGCACGACCGTGAGGCGCAGATCGTCGCCCAGGCGGGCCGCAAGGGCGCTGTGACGGTGGCGACGAACATGGCCGGTCGTGGTACGGACATCAAGCTGGGCGGCAACCCGGAGGATCTCGCCGAGGCGGAGCTGCGTCAGCGCGGTCTCGACCCGGAGGAGCACATTGAGGAGTGGGCGGCTGCGCTGCCGGCCGCCATGGAGAGGGCCGAGGAGGCCGTCCGGGCGGAGAAGGAGCAGGTCGAGGACCTCGGCGGGCTGTATGTGCTGGGCACCGAGCGGCATGAGTCGCGTCGTATCGACAACCAGCTGCGCGGTCGTTCCGGCCGTCAGGGTGACCCGGGCGAGTCCCGTTTCTATCTGTCGCTGGGTGATGACCTGATGCGTCTGTTCAAGGCGCAGATGGTGGAGCGCGTGATGTCCATGGCGAACGTGCCGGACGACGTGCCGATCGAGAACAAGATGGTCACGCGTGCGATCGCGTCCGCGCAGTCGCAGGTCGAGACGCAGAACTTCGAGACGCGTAAGAACGTCCTGAAGTACGACGAGGTCCTCAACCGTCAGCGTGAGGTCATCTACGGCGAGCGTCGTCGTGTCCTGGAGGGGGAGGACCTTCAGGAGCAGATCCACCACTTCATGGACGACACGATCGACGCCTACGTGTCGGCGGAGACCGCGGAGGGCTTTGCCGAGGACTGGGACCTGGACCGGCTCTGGGGCGCCTTCAGGCAGCTGTACCCGGTGAAGATCACCGTGGATGAGCTGGAGGAGGCGGCCGGTGACCGTGCGGGGCTGACCGCCGAGTTCATCGCCGAGTCCATCAAGGACGACATCCGCGAGCAGTACGAGTCGCGTGAGAAGACGCTCGGCTCCGAGATCATGCGTGAACTGGAGCGGCGGGTCGTGCTGTCGGTCCTGGACCGCAAGTGGCGTGAGCACCTCTACGAGATGGACTATCTCCAGGAGGGCATCGGTCTGCGCGCGATGGCGCAGAAGGACCCGCTGGTCGAGTACCAGCGTGAGGGCTTCGACATGTTCTCCGCGATGATGGACGGCATCAAGGAGGAGTCCGTCGGCTATCTGTTCAACCTTGAGGTCCAGGTGGAGCAGCAGGTCGAGGAGGTGCCGGTCGAGGACGCGGTGGCGGTCGACATGGAGAAGCAGGACGTGGTGCCGGCGCAGTCGCGTCCGGAGATCCGCGCCAAGGGCCTGGATGCCCCGCAGCGGCGGAACCTGCACTTCTCGGCGCCGACGGTGGACGGCGAGGGCGGCACCGTCGAGGGTGACTTCGAGAGCGACGAGGAGCCGGTGCGGTCGGAGGCGGACGGTCTGACGCGCGCGGAGCGGCGCAAGCAGGCGAAGGCCGGGCGGCGCCGCAAGAAGTAGCCGGCGGCGGAAGCGTCTGCGGCGGCGAGTAGCTTGCGGCAGGAGTAGTCGCCAGCAAGTGGCCGGCGGCAGAAGCAGTCGTCGTTCGAGGGCCGGATCACCTCAGGGTGGTCCGGCCCTCCGGCGTGTGTGGGGTGGTGCTCAGTCGTGGTCGTGGTCGCGGTGGGGGTCGCGGTGGGGGCTGCGGGGGCCGTCGAGTTCTACCGCGGTGCAGCGCCAGCGGCGGTCGGAGCCGAGTTCCAGGCGGAAGGCCATCGCGCGCAGGCGGTCGCCGGTGCCGATGCGGGCGAAGACCTCCAGGGCGCCGGGGCGGGCGACGTAGTAGCCGAGGTCTCGGACGACGGGGAGGAGGCCGCGGGTGGTGCGCAGGGGGCCGCGTTCGGCGAGGTGCGCCAGGTCGTCGTAGGCGCGGCCGGCGGTGTGGCGGAGCATGGAGTGGACGGGACGGCGGCCGCTGAGGACCGCGAGGAGGCGGTCGGCGAAGAGGTCGGTGGTGTCGGGGCGTCCGGGCTGGGCGAGGGGCCTGCGGGGGCTC
>NZ_JARGEF010000309.1:0-8061 GCF_033794725.1 Streptomyces sp. ID05-39B
TTTGCTGTCGGCGCCGGTTTCGGCGAGTGCGCCCCCACCCCCAACGGCGGTGGCGGCGGCGACCTCGCCGAAACCGGCGCCGACAGCAACACCCCCGTCCTCGCGGGCGGCGCGGCGGCCCTCCTCCTGGGTGGCGCGGCGATCGTCATGGCGACCAGGCGCCGCAAGGCCCTCTGACAGCGCGGGGCCACACCCCTGCGGTCCGGAGTACACCCCTTCGGACTACGCCCCCTCCACCACCGTCAGCCACAGCTTCACGTAGCGGTCCACGTCGACGCCCAGGGCCACGTCCGCCAGGGGCTGTTCGCGGGGGCCGTGGTGGATCTCGGATTCGCCGGGGCGGGGGCGGCGGTCGACGATGGTCTGGCCCCGGGTGGCGCCCGGGGCCAGGCTCACCTCGACCGGGAGCAGCTCGGTGGTCAGACCGCCCGGGTCGACGACCGCGCAGACCGCGCCCGCGTCGCCGAGGCCGCCCGTGGGGGTGGGGTCGCCCGAGGTGGCCGGGTCGCGGTGGGCGAGGAGATCGCCCGCCAGCCGGAGGCGGGGATCCGCACTGGCGCGCAGCCGCTGGATGTCGCCGGCCGGGACCAGCACCTCCTTGAATACGTCCAGCCCGTACATCGTCATCGGCACCCCGGCCGTCAGCAGGATCGCCGCGGCCTCCGGGTCGTGCCACACGTTGAACTCGGCGACCGCCGTCGCGTTGCCGGTCGCCACCGCGCCCCCCATGAACACGATCCGCTCGATGTTGCGCACCACCTCCGGGTGCGTACGCAGCAACAGGGCGATGTTCGTCAGGGGCGCGGTGGGGATCAGGGTCACCGGCCTCGGCGAGGCGAGGATCTCGCGGCGCAGCAGCGTCACCGCGTCCACGTCGACGGGGCGGCGGGTGGGCGCGGGCAGCCCCAGGTCGCCCATCCCGTCCTGCCCGTGCACATGCCGTGCCGTGCGCACCGGCTCGATCAGCGGGCGCTCGGCACCCCGCGCGACCGGGATGTCACCGGCCCCCGCCTGCTCCAGCACGGTCAGGGTGTTGCGGACGACACCGTCCACGTCGGTGTTCCCGGCCACGCAGGTGATCGCCCGCACGTCCAGCCCGGGATGCCGTACGGCGAACAGCAGGGCCAGGGCGTCGTCGACCCCGGTGTCGCAGTCGATGATCACCGGAATGGGCTGACCGGTCACGGCGGCGCTCCTCTGCGGATGTGCGAGCTACTTCTACGTCTTAGGTCTACGTCTACGTCTACGTCTGTGACCTTACGCAGCGGGCCACAGTTCGGCTCCACGATCCGCGGCTCGGGCGGCGATCCGCTCCAGCAGCTCCGCCACGGGCACCGCCCCCGGCCGCCTCCCGTCCCGCAGCCGTACGGCCGCCAGGCCCGCGTCCGCCTCCCGGTCCCCGATCACCGCCTGGTACGGCACCAGCCGCGCCGCCCGGACACGGGCGCCGAGGGTGCCGTCGCCGGGCCCGGACACCTCGGCCCGCAGTCCCCGGGCCACCGCCCGCCGTACGACCTCGTGGGCCCGTTCCTCCTGCGCCTGCGCGATCGGCAGGACCGCCAGCTGCACGGGGGCGAGCCAGGTCGGGAAGGCACCGCCGTGCACCTCCAGGAGGTGGGCGACGGCCCGTTCCACGCTGCCGATGACGCTGCGGTGGACCATCACCGGGCGGTGTTTCGCGCCGTCGGGGCCGATGTAGTGCAGGTCGAAGCGTTCGGGCTGGTGGAAGTCGATCTGCACGGTGGACAGGGTGGCCTCGCGGCCCGCCGGGTCGGTGATCTGCACGTCGATCTTCGGGCCGTAGAAGGCGGCCTCACCCTCGGCGGCCTCGTAGTCGATGCCGGAGCCGTCGATGCCGGAGCTGTCGAGGACCTCCCGCAGCAGTGCGGTCGCCCGGTGCCACAGCCGCGGGTCGGCGACGTACTTGCCGCCCTCGCCGGGCAGCGAGAGGCGGTACCGGGAGGCGCGGATGCCGAGGTCGGCGTAGGCGCGGGCGATGAGGGCGAGGGCGGCGCGGGCCTCCTCCACGGCCTGCTCCAGGGTGCAGAAGATGTGCGCGTCGTTGAGATGGATCGCCCGCACGCGGGTCAGCCCGCCGAGCACGCCGGACAGCTCGGCGCGATACATGCCACCCAACTCTGCGATGCGGAGCGGTAGTTCGCGGTAGCTGTGGGCGCGGGAACGGTAGATCAGTGCGTGGTGGGGGCAGAGGCTGGGCCGTAGGACGACCTGTTCGGCGCCGCCCAGGTCCATGGGCGGGAACATGTCGTCGCGGTAGTGGTCCCAGTGACCCGAGATCTCGTACAGGTCGCGCTTGCCGAGGACCGGCGAGTACACGTGCCGGTAGCCGGCGGCGCGCTCGGCCTCCCGGACGTACTCCTCCAGGGTGTGGCGCACGATCGCACCGTCCGGGAGCCAGTAGGGCAGGCCCGCGCCCATCAGCGGGTCGGTGTCGAAGAGGTCCAGCTCGCGGCCGAGCTTGCGGTGATCGTGCATGGTCGTCGCTCCTGCGATGAGGAGGCGAGCACCCGCACGACGAAGCCCCGGGGCACTCGCCCCGGGGCTTCGGACATGGCGTCCAGTGGTCAGCGCGCCGGGACACTCTCCGGCGTCGTCGTGAGAGACGGGTGTACGGCGCGCTTCATACGGCGACCGTAGCAACGGGCGGAGTTGGTGGGCGAGCGAATATCCGGCCGGGCACACGACAGCACCGGGCGGACGCACCCCGGACGCACCACGGCGCAGGCCGGCCATCACCCCCGGCCGACCCCCGCACAGGACGGCCGACACGGCGGCCGACACCCCGACCGCCCCCGCACAGGCCGGCCGACCGACGAGCGAATACCGCACCCGACGCCAGGGCGACACCGGCGGACGCCGACGGGACGGTCATCACCCCGAACCACCCCGCACAGGACGGCCGACACGGCGGCCCACACCCCCGGACCACCCCGACACAGGCCGGCACGGGGAACGCCATCACCCCCGGCCGACCCCCGCACAGGACGGCACGGGGAACGGCCATCGCCGGAGCGGAACATCTGCAGGACGACCGCCGGGAACGGCCGTCACCCCGAACGAAACCCCGCACAGCACAGCCGCCGGAGCAGCCGTTAGCCCGGACGGACCGCCGCGCTGGTCGGGTGGCGGTGGCGGTGGTGCCGTGGGAGGGAGCACCGCGCGGTGCCGGGACGCGGGGCCTCGCGACCCGCCCCGCGGCACACCCGACGACCCGGTGCGCACCGGCCACTCCAGGAGGCACTCCGATGACCCGCCGTACCCTCCACGCCTCCGCCCGCGCCTCCGCCCTCGCCGTCACCGGGCTGCTCACCGTCACCTCCTGCGCCACCCTCGGTCTGGAGCACCCGCCGACCGCACGGCCCGCCGCGCCCACCGTCGAGAAGTCCTCGGCCAGGCCCACCGCGCCGGTCGCCTCCCCCGTCCTCACCGACGCGCAGGCGCACGAGGCGCTCATCACCAGCACCGACCTCGGCGAACCGTGGACGCCGAGCCGCTCCATCGCCACCTGGCGGGACGGCATGCTCAAGGCCACCACCCCGACCGCCGACTGCCAGAAGCTCCTCGACGGCCTCTACAGCGACGAACTCCTCGGTGCCCCGCCCCGCGCGGTGGTCGCCCTCGACGACACCGACGCCGGCGCCCAGCTCCGCTACCAGCTCACCGATCGCCGCCCCGCCGACGTCGACCGCACCCTCGGCTGGCTGAAGACGCTCCCCGAGAAGTGCGCCCGCTTCACCGCCAAGGCGCCGGACGGCACGGTCCTCGACGCGACCGTGGCCGAGCAGCCGCTGCCCGAGGTGGGCGACGCCCGCCAGGGCCTGCGCGTCATCCTCACCAACTGGAACACCGACGGCGACCCCGTCGCCCTCGCCCTCGACGTCGCCACCGTCCGCGCGGGCCAGGACACCTTCACCCTCACCAACGGCGGCCTCACCGACGTACCCAACGAGGCCACCCAGGCGGCGGTCCAGCTGGGCGTCCAGCGGCTGACGGAGGTACGGAAACAGGGGCGGGTGCAGGTGTAGGGGATGGCGAGCCGGTCCGGTCCGGTGCTCCCGCTCAGTCCCCCTCCTCGGTCCCGTCGAAGCGCGTCGTGCCGTGGACGATGTCCTGGGACAGGTCCAGGACCGTGCGGCCCTCCGCGAAGGCGTGGGCGCGCAGGAGGGCGATGGCCTCGTCCGAGCTCCCTCCGCGTCGGGCCATGACCATGCCGACCGCCTGGTGCACGCCGTCGTGGCCGGTGGCCAGGGGGCTCAGCCAGACGTCGTCGCCGTACCGGCCGGCCTCCTCGCCGCGGGGCAGCGCCATGAGGGCGACCGTCAGCACGTCCGCCACGATCCGCGCCGTACGGACCTCGTCGGCGGCCAGTTCGCCGGGGCGGTCCCGGTAGAGGTCCAGGGTGCCCACGCACACCGCCCGGTCGCCCAGGGGCAGCGCGTACACCGCGCCCACTCCGGCGGCGGCGGCCTGCTGGGCGAAGACCGGCCAGCGGGAAACGTCCCAACCCGCCGTGAGGTCGGACGCGAACACCGGCGCGCCCGTCTCCGCCGCACACAGGCACGGTCCGTCGCCCAGCGTGGCCTGCACCTCCATGAGATGCGCGGCCCGCTCACTGCTCGCGCTCACCGGTACGGGCATCCCCTCGCCGCGCAGCGACACGCTCGCGTCGATCACCGGCAGCAGCCGTACGGCCGCGGCGCACAGCCGTTCCGGTACGTCACCGGGTTCGGCACCGCGCATCTCCTGGGCGATCACCTCGGCGATCCGCTGCCGGTTCCGGTCGGGCACGGTGATCACCTCCGCCCGCGGGTACGGCTCCGGAGTCCTCGTCGCCCGCCGGGTACCGCCCTGACGGGCGGGGGAAACCGGCGGGAGCAGGGCTGCCTGGCCACGGGACCGCCTCGCGGCAGCCACCCGGTGACCCGGCGGGGCCCGCTACGGCGGCGGCTGGGCCGGTGCCGGGCCCAGGGTCGTCGTGCCCGGGGCCGTACGGTGCCCGAGGCCCGTGCGGTACGCGTCCAGGGCGGCCTCCACCCGGCCCGTGCGGCGCAGCAGGTCGCCGAGGAGACGGCACAGGTCGGCGAGGTCACCGGCGGCGCCCGCGCGTTCCAGCAGGCTCAGGGCGCGGACGTAGTGTTCCTCGGCGGAGTCGGTGTCGCGGGCGTCCTCGGCGATGATGCCGAGCAGCCGGTGCGCGCCCGCAGCGTGCACGGCGCCGCGCTCGGAGGAGAGGTCTCCGAGCACCTCGTGCAGCAGGGCGGCGGCCGCCTCGGACTTGCCGCGGCGGTGCAGGACGTCGGCCAGCTCGACGGCGACCTGACTGGTGTAGAGGGCGGCCCCCTGGGCCGACAGCATGGCCTGCGCCTGCTTCAGCTCGTCCTCGGCGCGCTCCAGCTGGTTGTTCTGTGCGTAGACGTAGCCGCGCATCCAGTGGCAGTTGGCCAGCTCGGTGCGCAACTGGAGCCGACGGTACAGCTCGGCGGCCTTGGCGAGGGAGGCGTCGGCCTCGGCGAGCCGGCCCTCGGCGAGGAGGGTTCGGGCCACCGAGCGGTGCATCCGGGCGACGAGCGCGGGGTCACCGGCCTGGGACGCGAGGGCGAGGGCGAACTCGGCGGCCTGGGCGGCGCGGGCCTGGGCGCCCATGTCCATGTAGGGGCCGATGACGGAGGCGTAGAGCAGCAGCAGCGCGTCGGGGTCGTGCAGGCCGCCCCGGTTCAGCTCGTCGAGGGTGGACTCCAGCAGGTAGACGGCGTACCGCAGTTCACCGGCGAGGTAGTGGGCGACGGCCCGGCCGCGCAGGGCGGGGACGCGGGCCGGGAGCGGCGCGTGCGCGAGGCATTCCTCCGCCCGCTCGAAGTGGAGCCGGGCCGTCTCCAGCTCGCCGGCCTCGATCCCGCACTCCCCGAGTCCGAGCAGGGCGGTGGCCCGCTCCGTCACGAGGCCGTGCTCCTCGGCCTCCGCGAGCAGTTCCGCGTACTGCCGTGCCGCCTGCTCGGCCTCCCCGGTGGCCAGGGCCCGCTGGGCCTCGGTGAGGCGCAGCCGCAGATCGGTGACGAGCCGGGCGGAGCGGCCGGTGGCCAGCTCCTCGAAGTCCACGCCGAGGCGCTCGGCGATGTACCTGAGCGCCTCGTCGGAAGGCCGCACCCGGCCGGCCTCCAGGGTCGAGACGTAGGCGGGGGTGTACGTCGGCTCGGCCAACTGCCGCTGCGTCAGCCCCTGTCCGACCCGGAGCCGCTGCACGCGGCGCCCGATGACCTCCGGTTCGTCCCGCTCACCCACGGCCCGAATCACCCCAACTCACCCTGACCCTCTTGCCGTCCGGCGCGCGCAGCCCCTAGGTTAAACGGCGTGTTAAGCATGCTTAATACACGGCTGACGTAGCAGCCGCCGTCGTTGTCGCTTTTTGTCCGCGGTCTTTCGCCAGCCGCCGTTTGCCCACTGTCGCCGCCGACGTTGCGAGGTTGCCGTGCCAGGACGCACATCCGCACCCTACGGGCGCCCCTCCTGGAGGCACGCCAGAGCCGTCGCGGCGGCCGTCATAGCGGCGGCGGCCCTGATCGCCGCCGCCAACGCGGTCCCGGCCCGCGCCACGGACACCCCCCAGCTGTCGACCGGCGTGGAGCGCGTCGGGAAGTGACGGCCGGGGACGCCGGCCGGGGACGAGCGCGCCCTGAGTGACGGCTGCGCGACCCGCGCATGTGATGGAAACCATGACAAACAGCCGTCCCTGTTTCCACCCCGCCCGCCTTACGGTGGAACGCATGTCCCCCCTGGCCGGCATCAGCAGCGCCTACGCGCCCCGCTTCGCGGAGTTCGCCTTCGAGCCTGCCTTCACGGCCGCCGTGGACCAGCACGTCGCCGAGATACGGGAGCGCCTCGCCGCCACCACGCCGGGCCTGATCCCCCGGCCGCCGCACCGCGAGGACCTCGCCGACTATGCCATCGGCTTCCTCGACGCCCTCACCGAGATCGACTGGCGCGAGCCCGTCGGCCACGACTACGCGGTGTGCCGCCTCACCGCCATCACCTGGCTGGTCCGACACCACGACCTCCTCCAGGGCGGCTAGCCGACCGGTCGGGACGTGCGGCGGGGGACCACCTAGCCGCACGTCGTGCGGTACGGCGTCTCCGGGGCGTAGGTGCGCCACTGGTCGCGGGTGAGGCCGCCGTCGGCTCGCGCGCACACCTTGTCCACCGCACGGGCCGGGTCGACCGCGTACCGCTGGAGCGGGACGTGCGGGGCGGCCACGTACAGGGTGGTGCTGTCGGCGCTGAAGGACACGGACTCGATGCCCTCGCCCGCCGTCGGCACCGGTCCGCCCAGCGGCTGCTGGGTCGCCACGTCCCACAGCTGGAGGGTGCCCGCGTCGCCGCCCACCGCGAGGGTGCGGCCGTCGGGGCTCACCGCCAGCGCGCCCACCGCCTCCGGGGTGTCGCCGACCGGTGACGGAAACACGTTGCGCAGCACACCCGAGCGGCGGCGCAGCTCCCCGTCCCACAGCGCGACACGGCCCGAGACGTCCCCGGCCGCCAGCAGCGCCCCGGACCGGTCGAAGGCGAGGGCGCCGACCGCGTCGCCCCGGACCAGGGCGCGCCGTAGCGGACGGCCCAGGGGGCGGGTCACCATGCCGTCGTCCGCGAGCAGCAGGCTGCCGTCCGGGTGGACCGCCAGGTGGACGCCGGCCAGGCCGTGCAGGACGGTGGTGCGACGGCCGGCAAGGACGTTCCACTCCTCGTCGACGGTCTCGCCGGAGGCGTCCGTGCGGGCGGTGTAGAGGGTGCGGGCGTCGGGGGAGAGCGCCAGCGAGACCACCGCGCCGGCCTCCTCGGGAGTCGTCGCGTCCAGCGCCGCCGTCCGGCGGGCCGCCCGCACGTCCCACACCGTGATCCGCTGCGGCGCCGCCTGCCGGCCCGGCGCCGAGACGCCGTAGGCGAACGTCGAGCCGTCCGGGCCGAACGCCATCAGCGCGACGGTCTCGGCCGCGACGACCGGCAGGGCGCTGTCACGGGAGACGGGCGGCGGCGGGACGGGGAGGGCAC
>NZ_JARGEF010000030.1:0-51430 GCF_033794725.1 Streptomyces sp. ID05-39B
TCTTCGACGGCGCCAGCGCCCGCGCGGGGATCGGCGCCGACCATCTGACCGGGCTCATCGCACCCACGGTGACCACCCTGCTCGATGCGGCAGACATGCGCTGATCCGCCCCGTCTTCGACCAGGATCGGCGACCGAAACGTTCAGATCCCCGCTTCCCCGCAATCGGCGGGAAGCCCGATGGCCGGAAGCCTCGTTCCTGCCTGGGCCTTCGACAAGCAGATCGGCAAGGTCAACCAGCTCGACGGCTGACACCCGCCACCTGCAAACCCGATCGCGCCGTTCATACCGGGGAGAGACCCATGTCCGACACCCCGCACTCCGCCGCCACTACCTGCCGCGCGCCGGCGATCCGCCCTGGAACGCGGTGACGTCGGCGCCGCGGCCGCGTGCCTGAGCGCGGACGTCGTGCTCGTCCCGCCGCTCGCCGAACAGTTCCACCGCGAGGGACCCGACCAGCTGCGAGACTTCCTGGCCCCCGCGTACACGGCGGTCGAGGGTATCCGCCTCCACACCCAGACCGCCGAGGACAACCCCTACACGGTGCTCCACAACGCGCGGACAGCGCCCAGCCGTTCGAGGAGGCGCAGCTGCTGCGACTCGACCACGAGGCGCACATCAAGGAGATCACGCTCTTCGGGCGTCCGATGCCGGCCCTCACCGCGATGATGATCACCCTGGGGCGGGACCTCACCCTCCGGCAGGGCCGCCGTGGCCTCGCAGCGCTCCTGCGCGCCCGCGCCGCGCCG
Organism: Streptomyces sp. ID05-39B; assembly: GCF_033794725.1. Taxonomy (NCBI): domain Bacteria; kingdom Bacillati; phylum Actinomycetota; class Actinomycetes; order Kitasatosporales; family Streptomycetaceae; genus Streptomyces; species Streptomyces sp. ID05-39B. Next base: position 749 of record NZ_JARGEF010000030.1, read on the forward strand.
GCGCACGCGCTGGTCACCTTCGGGAACCGCAGCGTGGTCCCGCCGCCCAGGCCGCGAGCGCGGCGGACCTGACAGGACCAGCTGCGAGCACGGCCACCAGTGATTCGATATCGATGATCCAGCGGCGGATCTCTGACTCGCCCGGGGCGATGACTCCGGCTCCGGAATCCCTCCTTTGATGCAACCAGGAAAGTAGGAGAAGGATGTCGACACGCTCACGCGCAAGTCACGGGGAGAAAGGTCTCATACGGCACAGGACTGGCCGTGTGGCCATCGCTGCCGCAGCTCTGGCAATGTGCGCGTTGCTTCAAGGTTGTGCCGGCCGACTACAGACGATTCCACGGGACACTTGTCGATGACACATCCAGCCCTGTGGAAAGACAAGGCGCAAACCTTCATGAAGTGGCTCAACGCCAACTGAGCCATGCTCCAAAGCGTGCCGATCGCGTTCGCTGCGCGGTCGAGTTCGCCAGGCCGTCGCAGGATGTGTGCGTTGTGGCAAACCGGATCTCATTCGAAGCAAGCGGCGCGGGTGATCGTTCGGACGGAGGTGCCGGTGTGGTCGTGGGCATGAAGCAACGGGCCCCTTTGCAGTGCCTGGCTGTTGAGGCCGGTCACGAGCAAGGAGACCCGTTGCCCGACCCGGCCCGGCCATAAACTCCTCCCGCCCCGCCGCGGTGAAACCAACGGTGATGCGGGAGCCGATCATGCCGTTGGCGCCGAACAGGAGGATCTTCCCGTAGGTGCTCCGTTTCCGGGGGTCTTCGCGGCAAAGGGCCGGTCACGGGCCGGCAGGCGTGGCGACCGTGCCGCGCGTGGAGTCGGCGAGCAGCTTGGTCACCAGCTCGCGCAGGATCAGCCGCTCGACGGCGGTGAGGGGTCCCATCAGGCCGGCGGTCATCTGCGGGACGTGTGCGGCGAGGGCACGCTCCAACAGGTCGTTGCCGTTCTCGGTGGCCTCCAGGAGGGAGGCCCTGCGGTCATGGACACCGAGCAGCAGGAGATCGTGGCGCGGCTGTGGGAGCGGCGGCAAACCGATCAGGAGCTGGACCCGCTCCATACAGCTGACTCGTAGTTGAAGCCCGGGGAGACTTCCACGTCCAGGCTGCTGGAGGCGCCCTTGGGCAGGTCGAACGCGTAGGTGCCGACGGAATTCTTGCGGGGCAGCAGGGTGCCGGTCAGTCCGTTGATGCCCTTGGCGCTGTCGAAGATCGACTCAGCGGAGCGCCCGCTGGCGTCCTTGGCCTGAATGGAGAGGAGATCAAGGTCGACTCTCTTGTCGGATCCGTTGGTCACGGTGACGTCGACGACCGCGGCTTTGTCGCCGGGTGTGTAGCCGGCAGCGCTGTCGGAGGGGGCGAACGGACGGGGGGCGGATACTTGCACCTGGAGGCCGTCCTGGTAGCGCTGCGTGGCGTTGAACCGGAGTGCCCCGCTGTTGGGTGTCGTGGTCCCCAGCGAGGTGGCCGTGCTCGAGGCGGGGGCGGTGGGAGCAGCGGTCTTGGTCGGGCCGATCTCCTTGGAGATGTCGTCGAAGACGTCCGCGAGGATCACAATGCCGATGATCGACATGACGATGGCGAGGCCGCCGAGGATGGCGCCGGTGATCGACATGCGTCGGTTGGTGGCGTAGCCCAGTTTGGCGCGGCGGGCGCCGACGATCCCGAGGATCAGGGCCACCGTGCCCAAGATGCCCGCCATCCAGAACAGGAGTGGGATGAGCCCGGAGACGAGACCGATGATCCCGAGGATCAAGGCCGCGATGCCCAGGCCGTTGCGCGGCGCCGTCGAAGCCGGCCTCCCCTGACCCGAGGGATCCGGGGTACTCCGACCGGGGGCATCCGGCGGAGGAGGAGACGGCGGAGGCGGTGTTCCGTTACGCGGGGGCCATTTCGGCTGGTTCGAATCTGACATCGCGGATCACCCTGCTCGTGTGGAGGAAGTTCAGCTGTGTCGGTCTGGTGCGGTGGCAGGTGAGAGGACGAGGATGCCGTTTTCCTCTGCCACTGGGACGGTGTGTCCTCGTTGGACGAGAAGCCCCCCCGCAGCCTCAACCATCGCCCCCACACGTGAAAGGCGACGCGCGGCGGTGGCCCGGTCGACATGGAACGCTCTGGCGAGAGGACGCCGGTGGTGGTCGGCGTGCTGGCAGCCGTCGCTCATGGCGCTGCCGAGCGGCTGGTGAGGTCGGTCAGCCTGGCGGGGCACCGCCGCCTTCGGTCTGTTCGCGCGCCACCGGACTCCGCCGAGTTGTTGGTCCGCACGTGACCGCAGTCGGCATCTCCGCATTTCGAATAATCGCTCACATATTCTGAATTGCCGCACATATGATTCACCACTCGAACGGGTGGCATGAGAAATGGTTTTCAGCCTGCAGAGGGCGGTTAACCTCTCCAGGAATCGATCACATTCCGTCCGGAGGGCGGATCTCAGGGCGGAGGGTAAGTGGCGGGTCGTCACGTGCCGGGAGTGCTGGGCAGGGCCCTCGTCGCTGCGGCGGTGCTGGGGATCTCGTGGGCGACGGTGGGTGGCGACGTACTCACACGCGCGGGCGAAAGGTGTGTGCGAGAGCGCGGTGCGCTGACCGTGGACGACCTGCCTGCCGGATCGTCCGTGCTCGACTGCGCGGCCGTCGGACGCCTCCTCACCCACCAGGGCGCCGGCGTCACGGTCCCCGAGCCGGGGATGAAGGTCACCGTCGACTCACTGGCGGTGGACGGCTCCCGGCACGGCTTCAGCCTCGAGGTCGGTGCCGACGGTACGGTCTCCTACGACCTGCCGGACGATGCCGGATCGGAGGAGCATGCGCACGCCGCCGGCCCTGCCGCTGTCTCCCGTGCCGCGTGCGCCGACGGCGCCTACGCACTCTCCGGCCACAAGGAGTACGGCACCTATGACTGGTGGCTCGGCGACGACGCTCTGCCCGGCAAGCTCTCCGTCGCCGAGGCCCGCCGCGCCTTCGAGGGCGCCATCGGGACCATCACCGGCACCCGCAACAAGTGCGGGTTCGGTGACGTGGTCGGGGCGCGGTCCAAGTACCACGGACGGACCCACCACGAGGCCGACGTCGACCAGCAGGCCCGCTGCACGGCCCGGGACCACGTGAGCGTCTGGGACGCCGGGGCCCTCAGTCCCGGTGTCGTCGCGACGACCTGCTCGTGGAGCCGCTCGGTGAAGGGCGGCGGCCCGGACTGGCTGAAGGAGGCCGACGTCCGCTTCAACACCCGCCACTACACCTTCACGAACCATCCCCCCGGTGACTGCAAGAACACGTACGACATCAGCAGCGTCGCCACCCACGAGGCGGGCCATGTATTCGGTCTGGCCCACGTCGGCTCCGGCCACGAGGGGCAGACCATGTTCACAAATTCGTTTGCGTGCAGCACGAGCGCCCGCAGCCTGGGGCGCGGAGACGTACTCGGATTGCGCGCCCTGTACTGAACTGCGCTCGGACCGACGCAGCCGGGTGTCAGGAAATCCATGGCATGGTTTCGATCCTGGTCCGGTCGCTGCATCGCGCATCCGAATCGATCAACGTGGCGGGCCGGGCTACTTCCTGCGGTGCGTCCTCAGACGTACAGCGAGGTGGCGGCGCCGGTAGCCGGCGATGGCCGTCAGGAGACCGGTGTAGGCGCGCTGTTCGTCCCCGTCGTCCTCGCCTGGGCGGTGATCTCTTCGATCCGGGCGTCGGGCACAGATGAAGGCCGCTCTCAACGACACTGGCCACCCGGTCCTCAAGGACCGGACGCTGCACCGCCGGCACCTGGACCCGGCCATACAGGGCACCGGCACCGGCACCGGCACCGCGAACCCCACCAACGACGAGCAGTTGCTCGTCCACCCCAAGGGCACGTGGTTCGACCGTCCCACCGCCCGCACCAAGATCCCCCATCTGTTCCTGGCCGGAGACTACGTGCAGGTGCCCGTCGACCTCGCGACGAGTGAGGGCGCCAACACCTCCGGGGGTCTGGCCGCCGACGCCCTTCTGGACGCCGGGAGGAAGTGCGGAGAGTTCGGCGGCGTCCGTGGACAGCGCGTGCACACGCGCCTCGGCGGGAGAGGGCTCGGGGAAGCTTGCCGCCCAGGCGCTCCACTATGCTCTGGTGCCGGTCGGGGAGGGGAACAGGATGGGTGCTGCGGTGGTCGAACCGGCGGTCGCAAAGCGGTCGCGGTCTGTGAAGCGTGCGGCACAGGCGGCCGGGGTCGGGCTGGTCGCGGTGGCCACGTTCGCGCTCGTGACGCGGCTGTTTCTGAACTCCAGTGCCTGCCAGGACGCGCCGGGCTATGGCTGCCTCGGCTACGCCCTCCTGTGGTCCTACCTCCTGCCTGTCCTGAACTTTCTGCTTACCTGGCCCGCCCTGCGCGTCCTGGCGGTCCGGCCGGCCTGGCTCACCGCTCTGCTCGGCACCGGCATCGGCTGGTACCTGGTCCGCGGCGTCGACACGGCCCGGTGGCTGCCCGATGGCACGCCATACGTCCAAGTCGCTTTGTGCACGGTCGCGTTCGCCGTGGCGGCTTGGTTCACCCAGTCACGCAGGCCGCTGGGGCCGCGAGCGGCCGTGGCCCTGGCCTTGGTCCTGTTGGTGCCACTCGACTCGCTGGCCACCACCGCGCTCGCCCGGAACAAGCAGAACAGCGAACTGGCCGACGCGGGTGTCCCCCTGCTAGGGCCACAACTACCCGCGGGCTACCACCTGAACGGCGCCGGCACCACCGGATCGACAGCCGCACACGAGGTGACCTTCTACTACCGGATTTCACCCGACAGCCTGGGCCAGGGCGCGAACACCACGGACGGACTCCATCAGGAGATCCAGGTGACCGTCGGCCCCATACAGCCGGGTTTCACCCCACCCTCCCACTGCGCCGCACTCACCAACGTCTACCCGGTGCCGTCACCCGCCTGCACTCCGGTGGCTCCCAGGGTGTGGCGGTGGTCGAACTACGACCACGTCCGGTACTTCACACGGGTCGGTGACGCCGTCGCTGTCCTCCAAGCCCGCACGCCCCCGGTGAGCAGCGCTGTTCTCCGAGAGCTCGCCATCACCATGCGAGTCCGCCCGCCCTCGTACTTCACGAGCGGCTGAGCAAAGGTCCCACCGGTGCTGCCGCGGTCGGCGGCTTGGCGGGCCGGAACGTCGGCACCCTCCCGGTCCCCGGCCTCCCCCGTATCTCCGCCGGGTTGTATGGGGTAACGATGTTGCCGCGGTCGGCGGCCTGGCGGGCCAGGACCACGGCATCCTCCTGCTGGAGCAGGGCTCACACCTCGTGGACCGCCGTTCGCGGCCGTTGCCGATCGGCAGGGCCTGCGACTGCCCGTCCGTGGCGGGGACGGGCATACCTCAGCGTCTTGCGCGTGAGCGTCGGCCGCTGGTCTGCCGCCGACACGTCGGTCCCGGCACCAACGGCCTGTCCGGCAGCGGTTCTGCCGGTCAGCTGAGTGATCAGCGGTGCAGGGCTGAGGGTGCTGCCGAACTTGAGGATGCTTCGTCGCTGCGGTTGGGATTCACTGCTCACAGAGAGATCCCGGGCTCATTCATCGGGTCTTTTCACGGAGGGAGCAGAAGCCACAAGCGGATGGATCTGGCCGCCGTCCGCTCCGGGACACCGACGACACTGTGGACACCGCCGCCCGCTCGGTCGGCCACAGGTCGGTTTTCACGTTCAGCCGGGCCTTTCGGCGCGCCCGCGGCCAGGCCCCCGGGCAATACCGCCACTCAACCCGTCGGCACTCCAGGAATCGGCACAGGCAGAGCGGCCATCAGCCGTCGATCGGGGGGAGGGGATCGTCGACGAGGCTTGTCGCCAGCCACTGCTCGACGGCGGTGATGTGAACAGTCGCGGCGGCGACTGCAAGCAGCGCATCGCGTGCCTGGAGCGCGCGGAGGATCTCCTCGTGGTCCTGGTGGGCACTGTCCAGCGCGGCACGGGTCCGGCTGCCTCGAACAATGCGTACCCGCTGGGTGCGAGTGGAGAGCACTTGCAAAAGCATGGAGAGCACCGGGTTGCCGACGGCTTCGACGATGCGCAGGTGGAAGGCGATGTCGTGGGCGACGAACTCGTCGACAGTGTCGGCGGAGCGGCACTGGTCGAGGATGTCGCGGAGTTCCTGGAGGTCGTGAGGTTGCAGCACGGACGCGGCCAGTCCGGTCGCCTGGGATTCGAGCAGTCTGCGGACCTGGAGCAGTTGCAGGGCGGTACGCCCCTGGGAGACGTCGGCGGCGAAGGACAGGGTTTCGAGGAGGAGGTGAGGCTCCAGGCTGGAGACGTAGGTGCCGTCGCCCTGCCGGGTGACCAGGATCCGCATGGCGGTCAGCGCCCTGACCGCCTCGCGCAGTGAACTGCGCGACAGGCCGAGCTGGCCGGCGAGTATGTCCTCCTTGGGCAGGCGGGAGCCAGGCGCCAGTTCCCCGGCGACGATCATCGCCTTGATCTTGTCCATCGCCTCGTCTGTCAGTGCCACGAAGGTGCCTCTCTGTGCGGGGAGGGGTAGCGGACTGCCACAGCTCCGCCTGGCCCTCCTCCGGGCGCCACGCGGAGCCGCCGCGAGCCTACGTCTACTCCTGCTTTTCGCCGGAGGCGAAGCGGGAGATGATCAGAGCGACGATGATAATCGCGCCGTTGAGGAACTGGTTCCACAGCGGAGGCACGCCGGCCAGCGTCATGACGTTGACGACGAGCTGAAGGGTGAGGACACCGGTCAGGGCACCGAAGACGGAGCCCCTGCCACCGTTGAGGCTCACCCCGCCGATGACGGTCGCGGCGAAGACCTGGAAGATCCAGCCGCTGCCCTGGGTGGCGGAGATCGAACCGTAGTGGCCGCTGTAGAGGATGCCGGCGAACGCGGCGAGCACGCTGCCGATGATGAGGACGATCCACACGATCCGGTCGACGCGGATGCCGGCGGTGCGGGCGGCCTCCGAGTTGCCGCCGATCGCGTACAGCGCCCGGCCGTGCCGGAGCCACGCCAGCGCGCCACCGCCCGCCGCGAACAGGATCGCGCAGACCCAGATGGCGGCCGGGGCACCCAGCCATGAGGCCTTGCCCAGGTAGGTGAACGAGGACGGCAGCTCCACGATGGACTGGCCCTCGGAGAGGGCCACCTGGAGTCCGCGCAGCATGGTCAGGGCGCCGAGGGTGACGATGAACCCGTTGAGGCGCAGCTTGAGGATGAGGAAGCCGTTGACGGCGCCGATCGCCGCGCCGACCAGGAGGCAGAGCGGGACCGCCATCCATTCGGGGAACAGCCCGAGCCCCATGAACCGGCCGCCGCTGGCGGGCAGTACGAGCCAGACGGCGATGACGGGCGCCACGCCGATGGTGGACTCCAGGGACAGATCCATCCGTCCGCTGATCAGGATGAACGTCGTGGCGAGGACCAGCAGGCTCAGTTCTGTGGACTGCTGCAGCACGCCGATGAGGTTGTCGGTGGTGAGGAAGGCCGGCGAGACGATGAACCCGATCAGCATCAGGACGAGGATGGCCGGGACCAGGGACAGTTCACGGAAGCGGCCCAGGTCGACCCGGCGACGGGCGGTGTCCGCGACGGCCGGCTCCGCCGCACTCGCTGCGGGCTCGGTGAGATCAGTGGTGGCGGACATGACTACCTTCCGTACTCGTCGGTTCGGTACCGGATGCGGTGGATGCGGTGGTGGCGCCGACGCCTTCCATGGCGGCGACGACGTGTTCGTCCTTCCAGCCGCGGTCGAACTCGGCGACCACCCGGCCGTGGAACATGACGACGACCCGGTCGCACACCCTGAGGTCGTCGAGTTCGTCGGAGACGATCAGCGCGGCCTTGCCGCCGTCGGCGATCTCCCGGATCCTGCCGAGCAGGAACTCCTTGGACTTGACGTCCACGCCGTTGGTGGGCCGGATGGCCACCAGGACATGGGGGTCGGTGGCGAGGGCGCGCGCGACGACGACCTTTTGCTGATTGCCGCCCGAGAGGGCGGAGACCGGGGTGGCGGCTCCGGGGGTCTTGATGTCGAGATCCCGGATCATGCGCTGGGCGAAGGTCCTGGTCCGGGAGGGCAGGACGGTGCCGAACGGGCCGAGCTGGTCGGTGACGGTCAGGGTGGCGTTCTCCGCCACACTGCGGTTGTTGACCAGCCCCTGGCTGTGGCGGTCCTCGGGGACCAGACCGACCCCGGCGGCGAGGGCGGACGGCACGCTGCCGGTCCGCACGGTCCTCCCGGCGACGGAGATCCTGCCGTCCTCGGCCCGGTGGAGTCCGGCGACCGCCTCCCCCACCTGCACGTTGCCGCTGGCCGCCGCTCCGGCGAGTCCGACCACCTCACCGGAGCGGACCGACAGGGACAGGCCCTGGCAGACACCGGACAGTGTGAGGTCGTCGATCGCGACCAGCTCCGCGGAGCCGGTCCGCACCACGGGAGGCCGGCTCACAACGGCGCTTCCCGAGGAGGCGGACTCGCCCGTCATGGCCTCCACCAGTTCCTGGTGGCCGAGCTCGGCCACCGGCGCGGTGAGGACGTGGGCCGCGTCACGGTAGACGGTGACCGTGCTGCAGAGGTCGTAGACCTCTTGCAGGTGGTGGGAGATGAAGAGGAAGGCGACCCCCTGGTTCTGGAGGCCTCGGAGCTTGTCGAAGAGACGGTCGATGCCGCGGGCGTCGAGCTTGGCGGTCGGCTCGTCGAGGATGATGAAGCGGGCGCCGAAGGACAGCGCCCGTGCGATCTCGACGAACTGCCGCTGCTCGACCGTGAGGTCCTTCGCCCGCGCGGCGGGGTTGACGGCCACGCCGTACTCACCGAGCAACTCCTCGGCCCGTGCGCGGAGTTGCTTCCAGCGGATGGGCTGCACCGCGCCGGCGCTCTGCCGGTTCAGGAAGAGGTTCTCGGCGACGGTCAGGTCACCGATGATCGTCGAGCGCTGGTAGACGCAGGCGACGCGGGAGCGCCAGGCGTCGATGTCGCCGACGGCCGGCGCCGCCTCGCCGGAGAAGCGCAGCGAACCGGTGTCGGGCCGCTGCAGGCCGGTGAGGATGGACACGAGCGTCGACTTGCCGGCGCCGTTGCGTCCGACCAGGGCGTGCGACTCGCCCGCAGTGATGCTGATCCGTGCGTCGCGCAGGGCGACGGTCGCGCCGAACCGTTTGCTGATGCCGGTCGCCTCGGCCACCGGGGCCGGATGCTGGGGGCCGGTCGCCCGGGCGGTCGCGGTGTCCGCCATGGTGGATACCGTCCTTCGTGTGCGGAGGGGGGCCGGAGAGTGCGGGGTGTGAAGCGGTGTGGGCAGGGGGGACCGTCCGTGGCTCCACACCGAGGCCGTGCGCCGTCGGCGGTCAGCCGACGTTGTTGCCCCACAGGGACTTGTCGTCCACGTTCTCCTTGGTCACCAACGGGGCGGGCAGCTGATCCTCCAGCCCGTTCGGGATCTTGACGATGGTGGAGCCGTGGTCGGTCGCACCCGGCTTGAAGGTCTTGCCCTCGGCCGCGGCCTGGGCGTAGTACAGGGCGTACTTGGCGTACAGGTCTGCGGGCTGGGAGATCGTGGCGTCGATCTGGCCCTTGCGGATGGCGTCGAACTCCTGCGGGATGCCGTCGTTGGAGATGATCGTGATGTGGCCCTTCTGGCCGGCCGGCTTGAGCAGCTTCTTCTGTTCCAGCAGCGCCAGGGTGGGCTGCAGGAAGACACCGCCGGCCTGCATGTAGATGCCGTTCAGGTCCGGGTGCTGGGCCAGGAGCGACTGCAGCTTGGCGGAGGCCACGTCGCCCTTCCAGTCGGTGGGCAGCTCGAAGACCTTGATCTTCGGGAACTTCGTCTTCATGCACTGCGCGAAGGCCTCGGACCGGTCGCGTCCGTTGATGGAGTCCAGGGCGCCCTGCAACTCGGCGACCTTGCCCTCGCCGCCCAGCTGCTTGCCGAGGTACTCGCAGGCATTGGTGCCGTACGCCTTGTTGTCGGCGCGGACCACCATGTAGACGTCGCCCTTGTCGGGTCGGGTGTCGACACTGACCACCGGGATCTTCTTGGCCGACAGGGTGTCGAGCGTGGAGGCGACGGCACCGGTGTCCTGGGGGGCCATGACGACGGCGTCGGCCCCGGTGTTCTGGAACACCTGGACGTTGGCCACCAGCTTGGTGACGTCGTTCTGCGAGTTGCTCCGGGGCAGTGCGTTGACGCCGTCGGACTTGATGTCCTTCTCCAGGTACTGCGCGTAGGAATTCCAGAAGTCGGAGTCGGAACGCGGCAGGTCTATACCGATGGCCGCCTTGTCACTGCCTGAGCCGACCGAGTCGGAACCTTCGCGGTTGCACGCGGTGGCGAGTGACATCGCCGCGAGGACAGCGGTGACGGCTGCGGCGGCGGAACGGGGGCGAGTGAGCTTCATGACCGTGTTCTCTCTTCGGGCAGGGCGGGGAGCCGCCGGGCGACGGTGCAAAGTGGCGTACTCGCCTGCGGGGAAGGGCGAGGCCGCCGGCCGGGCACGCTGCGGATCCGGGACAGGGCACGTGCCGGATCACGTCAGAAGGGGGCGTGAGTGGGGGCAGCCGGAGGGATGGGAGGCCTGACGGCAGCACGGTGCGAGTCGGACGCATGCACCGGAAGATGCAGGCCATTCCTCCGATGTATCTCGGACGACCAGGACGTTACGACGACGTTGCCAGCATTGACAAGAGTGCGCGGTGGCAGATTTGCGCGATGCCCGGTCAGGGAACGTGACCGGCCCGCCCCGGGACCCCGGATCGTCCGCCACAGCAGCTCCTCACCTGGCTTTATATCCCATCTCGGAGGTTCGGGGACCAGAACGACAACAGCTCACAATTCGGCAACGAAGCCACTCGGGACCACGCGGCGCGGTCCGGCGGGACACGCGCGAACGCGGTGGCCGACCCTACGAAACCAGGAGGTCCGCCAGGCACACCCCTCTCTCAACAGGGAATACGGCCGCATGACTGCACCCGCGGATTCATCAGAGAAAGGAGCCGCTTCCAGTCCCCCTTTACGGGCATAGCAGCGCATACCTGCCATCCGCATGGAGTGGATCCATCCGCCGCGACAAAATACATCCGATGTCTCCATTGCCAGTCGGCCCTCCTGTGTCTACAGTCGCCGTGCGGCCATACCTCCGATGACTGCACGGTCGAAACCCTCCAGATCCAGTGCGCTGATGGCGCCGCGGCCGGTATGACCGCTCACCCCCTCACGAACCACCCAGGCAAGGGAGTTGCCCAGTGAAACTGCTACGAGTCGGCGCGCTCGGCGAGGAGCGGCCCGCTGTCCGCACCGACGACGGCAGGCTGCTGGATCTGTCCTCTGTGGCCTCCGACATCGACGGCGCCTTCTTCGCCGGCGACGGTGTCGACCGGGCCCGTGCGGCGGTCACGGAGGGCACGCTGCCCGAACTGAACGCGGACGGCCTGCGGATCGGCGCACCCATCGCCCGCCCCGGCAAGATCGTCTGCGTCGGCCTGAACTACCGCGACCACGCCGCCGAGACCGGCACGCCGATCCCGCCTCGGCCGGTGGTGTTCATGAAGGACCCGGGCACGGTCGTAGGCCCGTACGACCAGGTGCTGATCCCCCGCGGCTCGGTGAAAACGGACTGGGAGGTCGAACTGGCGGTCGTCATCGGTCGTCGGGCGCGCTACCTCGACGGGCCGGCCGCCGCGCGGGCCGTGATCGCCGGCTACGCGGTCAGCCATGACGTCTCGGAGCGCGAGTTCCAGTTGGAGTACTCGCCGCAGTGGGACCTGGGCAAGTCGTGCGAGACCTTCAATCCCCTCGGTCCCTGGCTGGTCACGGCCGACGAGGCCGGCGACCCGCAGGATCTCGGACTGCACCTGAGCGTCAACGGCGTGAAGCGGCAGGACGGCCACACCAGCGACATGATCTTCCCGGTCGACCACATCGTGTCGTACCTGAGCCAGTACATGGTTCTGGAACCGGGCGACGTGATCAACACCGGTACGCCCGCGGGCGTGGCCCTCGGCCTGCCCGGCACCCCGTATCTACGCCCCGGCGACACCGTCGAACTGTCCGTCGACGGACTCGGCGGCCAGCGCCAGACCTTCGGCCAAGCGTGAAAGGCACTTCCTTGACTGCAACCCCCGCCCGGATCACCGCGGTCGACACCTACGACGTCCGCTTCCCGACCTCACGGGAACTGGACGGCTCGGACGCGATGAACCCGGACCCCGACTACTCCGCCGCCTACGTGGTGCTGTGCACCGACGCCGGCGACGGGCTCGAAGGCCATGGCTTCACGTTCACCATCGGACGCGGCAACGACGTGCAGGTCGCCGCGATCAACGCACTGCGGCCCCACGTGGTGGGGCGTTCCGTGGCGGAGCTGTGCGCCGACCCCGGCGCACTCAGCCGCGACCTGATCGGCGACAGCCAACTGCGCTGGCTCGGCCCCGAGAAGGGCGTGATGCACATGGCGATCGGCGCCGTGGTGAACGCCGTGTGGGACCTGGCCGCCAAGCAGGAGGGCAAGCCGCTGTGGGAGCTGCTCGCCCATGCCGCCCCTGAGTGGCTGGTCTCCCAGGTCGACTTCCGCTACATCGCCGACGCCCTCACCCCCGAGGATGCCCTCACCCTCCTGCGCGAGGGCCGCACCGGCCTCGCCGAGCGTGAGGCGACCCTGCGGGAGCGTGGCTACCCCGGCTACACCACTTCTCCGGGCTGGCTCGGCTACTCCGACGACAAACTCACCCGGCTGGCCAAGCAGGCCGTCGCCGACGGCTTCACCCAGATCAAGCTCAAGGTCGGCGCCGACCTGGCCGACGACATCCGCCGACTGCGCACGGCCCGAGCCGCTGTCGGCGACGGTATCCGCATCGCCATCGACGCCAACCAGCGGTGGAACGTGCAGGAGGCGATCGACTGGACGAAGGCGCTGGCCGAGTTCGATCCATACTGGATAGAGGAGCCGACCAGCCCCGACGACATCCTCGGACACGCCACCGTGCGCCGGGCCGTCGCCCCCGTGAAGGTCGCCACCGGCGAGCACGTGCAGAACCGCATCGTCTTCAAGCAGCTCCTCCAGGCCGGCGCCATCGACGTCCTCCAGATCGACGCTGCCCGCGTCGGCGGGGTCAACGAGAACCTGGCCATCCTCCTGCTCGCCGCGAAGTTCGGGGTGCCCGTGTGCCCTCACGCAGGCGGAGTGGGCCTGTGTGAGCTGGTGCAGCACCTGTCGATGTTCGACTACCTGGCGCTGTCCGGCACCACCGAGAACCGGGTCATCGAGTACGTCGACCACCTGCACGAGCACTTCACCGCCCCCGTGGTGATCCGTGACGGCCACTACGCCGCGCCGCTCGCTCCCGGCTTCTCCGCGACGATGCGGGCGCAGTCCATCGCCGAGTACCGCTACCCGGACGGAAGGTTCTGGGTCGCCGACCGCGCCGCACTGTCCAGCCTCTCCGGAAAGGCGGATGTGGCATGACCGACCTGTCAGGACTCAGGGCCGTCGTCACCGGAGGTGCGTCCGGCATCGGGCTGGCCACCACGCTGATGCTGGTCGAACGGGGAGCGACGGTAGCTGTGCTCGACCTCGATCCCTCCGGGGTGCCGCGTCCGGTGCTCGCCCTCGAGGCCGATGTCAGCGACGACACCTCGGTAGGCGCCGCCATGGAAGCCGCCGCCACCGGGCTCGGCGGTCTGGACATCCTCGTCAACAACGCCGGAATCGGCGCCCAGGGCACCGTGGAGGACAACCCCGACGAGCAATGGCACCGCGTCCTGGACGTCAACCTCATGGGCGTGGTGCGCACCACCCGGGCCGCCCTGCCCCACCTGCGGCGGTCCGCGCACGCGTCGGTCGTCACCACGTGCTCCATCGCGGCCACCGCGGGACTGCCGCAGCGTGCCCTCTACTCCGCCAGCAAGGGCGCCGTCCTGTCCCTCACCCTGGCCATGGCCGCCGACCACGTCCGCGAGGGCATCCGCGTCAACTGCGTCAACCCCGGCACCGCCGACACACCCTGGGTGACCCGGCTGCTCGATGCCGCGGACGACCCCGAGGCCGAGCGCGCCGCCCTCAACTCCCGCCAGCCCATGGGCCGTCTGGTCACCGCGCAAGAGGTGGCCGCCGCCATCGTCTACCTCGCGAGCCCCGCCGCAGCATCCGTCACCGGCACCGCACTCGCGGTGGACGGCGGCATGCAGGGGCTGCGGTTGCGCCCGGCGGCCCGGTCGTGAGGACCGCGACGCTCGGCGGCAGCACGGTCCGGGTCACGCAACTGGCTTTGGGGTGCGCCGGCTTGGGCAACCTCTACCATCCGGTCACCGACGAGGCCGCCCTCGCCACCGTGGAAGCGGCCTGGGACGCCGGAATCCGCACCTTCGACACCGCACCCCACTACGGGCTCGGGCTGTCGGAGCGACGACTGGGCGCCGCGCTGCGTGGCCGTCCCCGGGACACGTACACCGTCTCCACCAAGGTGGGCAGACTGCTCGCGCCGAACCCGGAGGGCGGCCTTGGCGATGACCTCGCCCACGGCTTCGCCGTGCCGGCCACCCATCGTCGGGTCTGGGACTTCAGCGCCGACGGGGTCCTACGCTCCCTGGAAGCGAGCCTGGAGCGCCTCGGCCTCGACCGGGTCGACATCGTTCTCCTGCACGACCCCGACGACCACGCCGAGCAGGCTCTGCGCGAGGCGTACCCGGCGCTGGAACGACTGCGCGCCGAAGGCGTGGTCGGGGCCATCGGCGTCGGTATGAACCAGTCGGCCCTGCCCGCCCGCTTTCTGCGTGAGACCGACATCGACGTGGTGCTGCTCGCCGGCCGCTACACCCTGTTGGACCAGGACGGCCTCGCCGACGTGCTGCCGGAGGCCGCCGCCCGGGGCCGGAGCGTGATCATCGGCGGCGTCTTCAACTCCGGCCTGCTCACCGATCCGCGACCGGGTGCCACGTACGACTACGCCCCGGCGCCCCGGCCGGTGCTCGACCGCGCGCTGCGCCTGCTGACGGTGGCAGAACGCCACGGTGTTCCGCTACGCGCCGCCGCCCTGCGCTTCCCCTCCGGCCACCCGGCGGTCGCGAGCGTCCTGACCGGCGCCCGTACCCCCGAAGAGGTACGCGACACCGTGGAGCAGCTGCGGCGCCCGATCCCGGACACCGTATGGGAGGAGTTGCGCGCCGAAGAGCTGCTGGCCCCGGGCACCCCCGTCCCCGTAGCCAGGCCGTCGAAGGAGCCGTCATGAGGATCGCCGTGCACACCAGGGTCCGTGCCGAGCGGGTCGAGGAGTACGAAGCCGCGCACCGTGAGGTCCCCGAGGAGTTGGTCGCGGCCATCCGTACCGCAGGGGTGAGCGAGTGGACGATCTGGCGCAGCGGCAGCGACCTGTTCCACGTTCTGGATGTCGAGGACTACGGGGCGATGATCGCCGCACTGGAGAAACTGCCGGTCAACATCGCCTGGCAAGCTCGGATGGCCGAACTGCTGGAGGTCGTGCACGACTACTCCGCACAGGGCGCGGACGCCTCGCTGCCGGTGGTGTGGCAGCTGTGACCTCGTCCCGGCCCGAGCAGGGCATCGTCGATGCCCACCACCACGTCTGGGACTTGTCAGTCCGCGACCAGGACTGGATCACCGGCCCGGAACTCGCCCCCCTTCGGCGCGACTTCACCCTCGCCGACCTGAGGCCGAAGGCCCGCGCCGCCGAGGTCACCGCCACCGTGCTGGTGCAGACGATCACCGTGGCGGAGGAGACTCCTGAGTTCTTGGTCCTGGCCGCGAGCAGCGACCTGGTCTGCGGTGTCGTCGGCTGGACCGACCTGACCGCACCCGACGTAGCCGATGCTCTGGCCGGTCTGCGCGAAGGCCCCGGCGGCGAATACCTGGTCGGCATCCGCCACCAGGTGCAGGGCGAGCCCGACCCCCGCTGGCTTGTGCGCCCCGACGTCCTGCGCGGTCTGACCGCGGTCGCCGAAGCGGGGCTCGTCTACGACCTCGTCGTGAAGCCCCACCAGCTCGGGGCAGCGGCCGAAGCCGCGGCACGCCTGCCGGAACTCGTATTCGCCCTCGACCACCTCGGCAAGCCGCCCATCGCGTACGGCGAGCTCGAACCCTGGGCCGAGGAGATCCGAAGGTTCGCCGCTCTCCCCAACACCGTCTGCAAACTCTCCGGCCTCGTCACCGAAGCCGACTGGGGTTCCTGGACCACGCAGGATCTCAAGCCGTACGCCGACACCGTCCTGGACGCCTTCGGCCCCGACCGGCTGATGTTCGGCTCCGACTGGCCCGTCTGCCGACTCGCCGCCGACTACGCCGAAGTCATCGCCACCGCCCGGAAGTTGACGGACCGGCTCGCCCCCGCGGAACGCCATCAGGTCTTCACCGGCACCGCCACGCGGACCTACGGCCTGACCGTCACGGGACCCCCAGGCCTTCAGGAAACCCCATGCGCATAGCTCTCTTCATCACCTGTTTCAACGACACCATGTTCCCGAGCACCGGCCGGGCGGTGACCGCACTGCTGGAACGCCTCGGTCACACCGTCGAGTTCCCGCAGGGCCAGACCTGCTGCGGCCAGATGCACTTCAACACCGGCTACCACCCCGAGACCCTGCCCATGGTGCGCCGTTTCGCCGACGTCTTCGCGGGCTACGACGCCGTGGTCGCTCCGTCCGGCTCCTGCGCCGGTATGGTGCGCGACCACCACCGTGCCGTGGCCGCCCGGTACGGGGACCACGGTCTCACCGAGGCGGTCGAGCGAGTGGTGCCGACGGTGTACGAGCTGTCGGAACTCCTCGTCGACGTCCTCGGTGTCACCGACGTCGGGGCGTACTTCCCGCACCGGGTCACCTACCACCCGACCTGCCACTCGCTGCGCATGCTGCGCGTCGGCGACCGGCCGCTCAGGCTGCTGCGCGCGGTGAAGGGCATCGACCTCGTCGAACTGCCCGCCGCCGACTCCTGCTGCGGCTTCGGAGGCACCTTCGCGCTGAAGAACGCGGACGTCTCCAACGCCATGCTGGCCGACAAGATGCGCCATGTCCTGGACACCGGAGCCGAGTTCCTCTGCGCCGGCGACAACTCCTGTCTGACGCACATCGGCGGCGGCCTGTCCCGGCTCCGTACCGGCGTCGGGACACTGCACCTGGCCGAGATCCTGGCCTCCACGGAAGGGGACGCGCCGTGAGCGGTGCCGACAACGTCGTATGGCTGGGCACACCGGCCTTTCCCGAGGCGGCGCGCACCGCGCTCGCCGACACCCGGATGCGGGCGAACCTGCGCCGGGCGACCGGCACCATCCGCGAGAAGCGGCTGGCCGTCGCCGCCGAACTGGAGGACTGGGAGGACCTGCGGGAGACGGCCGCGGCGATCAAACGCCACACCCTGCGCCACCTCGACCACCATCTCCTGCGGCTGGAGAAGGCGGTGACCGCCGCGGGCGGCACCGTGCACTGGGCGGCGGACGCCGCCGAGGCCAACCGCATCGTCTCGTACCTGGTGAAGGCGACCGGAGAGAGCGAGGTCGTCAAGGTCAAGTCGATGGCCACCCAGGAGATCGGGCTCAACGAGGCCCTCGCCGAAGCGGGCATCCGCGCCTACGAGAGCGATCTCGCCGAACTCATCGTGCAGTTGGACGGCGACCGCCCCTCACACATCCTTGTGCCGGCCATCCACCGGGGCCGCTCCGAGATCCGGGAGATCTTCCGGCGGGAGATGGGCGCGTGGGGCAGAGCGGCCCCCGAGGGACTCACCGACGACCCACGCGACCTTGCCGAAGCGGCCCGGCTCCACCTCCGGGAGAAGTTCCTCCGTGCCAAGGTCGCCGTCTCCGGCGCCAACTTCGCCGCCGCCGACACCGGCACGATCGCGGTCGTGGAGTCGGAGGGCAACGGACGCATGTGCCTGACGCTGCCGGAGACCCTCATCACCGTCATGGGCATCGAGAAGGTCCTGCCGTCCTTCGCCGACCTGGACGTCTTCCTCCAGCTCCTGCCCCGCTCCTCCACGGGCGAGCGGATGAACCCGTACACCTCGCTGTGGACCGGTGTCACCGAGGGCGACGGGCCCCAGGACTTCCACCTGGTGCTGCTCGACAACGGCCGTACGGCGACCCTGGCCGACGAGGTGGGCCGCCAGGCGCTGAACTGCATCCGCTGCTCGGCCTGCCTGAACGTCTGCCCGGTGTACGAGCGCACCGGAGGCCATGCCTACGGTTCGGTCTACCCCGGGCCGATCGGCGCCGTCCTCACCCCCCAGCTCGTCGGCATCGAGAACGCGGCCTCGCTGCCCTTCGCGTCGACCCTGTGCGGCGCCTGCTACGACGCCTGCCCGGTGAAGATCAACATCCCCGAGGTGCTGGTGCATCTGCGCGCCGAGGCCGTGCAAGCCAAACGCCGGTCCCGGGTGCTGCCCACTCCGGAGGCGCTGGCCATGAAGGCCGCCGGCGCGGTGCTCTCCTCCCCGAAACGCCTGGCAACCGCACAGATGCTGGCCGCCCTCGGGGCCCGCGTAGTGGCCCGCGACGGCCGGATCGG
Source organism: Streptomyces sp. ID05-39B (assembly GCF_033794725.1). Lineage (NCBI taxonomy): Bacteria > Bacillati > Actinomycetota > Actinomycetes > Kitasatosporales > Streptomycetaceae > Streptomyces > Streptomyces sp. ID05-39B. Next base: position 19,217 of record NZ_JARGEF010000030.1, read on the forward strand.
CTTCCTGCCGGGTCCGTTCGCCCGCTGGTCCGCGACCCGGGACACGCCTGCGCCGGCCCGGGAATCACTGCGCGCCTGGTGGCGCCGTACGAAGACGACACCCCGAGACGCAGGCCATGGGACGACGGAAGGGAAGGGACCACGATGAGCGACCGCGAGACAGTCCTCAGCGCGGTGAGGAAGGCTCTGGGAGATGTACCGGGTTCCGAGAGCCCCGACGACGTACCCCTCCCTCACGGCCTTCGTGCCGACCATGCGGGGCCGGACATCGTCGCGCTGTTCACCGAGCGCGCCGCCGAGTACCGCGCCACGGTGGTCCGTGTGCCGGCGGCCGGTGCCGCAGCCGCCGCCGGGCGCGCGCTGGCACGCACCGGAGCGCGGTCGGTGGTCCTGCCGCCGGGTCTCCCCGAGGACCTCGTCCCCGACGGGCCCTGGTCGCGGCTGGCGGACCTCCCGCCGCTGACGGTGGAGCAACTCGACGCGGCGGACTCCGTGATCACGATCGTGACCACCGCCATCGCCGTCACCGGCACGTTGGCCCTCGACCACGGCCCCGGCCAGGGCCGCAGGGCCCTGACCTTGCTGCCGGACCAGCACATCTGTGTGGTCCGGGCGAGCCAGATAGTCCCCGACGTGCCCGAGGCGCTGAGCCTCCTGGACGCGTACCGGCCGCTGACGCTCATCTCCGGCCCCTCGGCCACCAGCGACATCGAACTGGAGCGGGTGGAAGGCGTGCACGGGCCGCGCGTCCTGGACATCGTCGTGATCGAGGACGCGTAGCAGGCCCGCCGGCGGACAGCCCGAAGCCGGGCGGGTGAGCGGGGATGCCGACCGTCGGCAGAAGCCGCCCGGCCCACGTGCGCGGCGGCGCTTGTTCAGCGCCGCCGCGTCTGATGTGACCGCTCAGCTCTGTTCTTGAGCCGCTTGTGCAGCCTCCGAGCGTTTCTGGGCACGCCCAGGCCGGCGCACCGGGCACGGTGAGCTTGTTCCGCAGTGACGGACAGCACCGGTGTGGTGGTCAGGCTGCGAGCACGGCCTCGTACTCGGCAGGCGCAGGGCGGAGGCGCGCGAGCTGACGCGGACGGAATTCAACACGAGCCGCCCGGCAGGTGACGGTGCGTCACCGCTCGGCGAGCCCGGGTTGGGGCTCGAGCTTTTGGGCCAGGGCCAGCGGCTGGGCCGCATAGGTGATGCGGACGACGCCATCCTCGTGCCGGGCCGTTTCGCCTCGCACGCCGAAGACGTCGTGGAGGACGGCCGGGGTCAGGACGTCCAGGACGGGTCCGGCGGCCACCACCGCGCCCTCGTGGGGCACGACCAGGTGATCGCAGAGCCGGGCAGCCAGGTCGAGGTCGTGCAGGAAAATGATCGCGTGAGCGAGCGTCAGCATGGGTACCCGCGCCGAACGCTCGCGCGCCGGCCGCAGGCGCGGCCGGTGGGGCGGCGTGGCGGGCCGGGCGATCGCCAGCCGCAGCGGAGCGGCCGGCCATCCCTCTACCGCCCGCAGGACACGGAACGCGGCCCGCTCGCCGTGAGCCAGCCACAGGCCGCTCAGCAGGGCGGCCAGGGGGCGTGTGCGGCGAGCATGCCGAGTGACGACGTGCCGGCGTGAATGATCGCCTTCGACGGCACCGCCGACCGAACCGTGGGCTGACAGGCCGGGCCCGGCCTGTCAGCCGCCGGGCACAGCGGAGTCGTCGTGGCTCACGATGCCGACCGACCGGGCCGCTTCGCTGCCCGCATACCCGGCGCCGGTGACTGCCCAGCCCCCTTCCGCTCCGCATCCAGGTCTCGTCCGGCTGCCCGCAGTGTGCTGAGGACCGCGGTCACCTCGCGTACGGACTTCTCGGGAATCACCGACCCGATACGCAGTTCCAGCTCTTCCTCGAAGACCTTCAACGCCCCGTCCACCAGCTTCCGCCCCGCAGATGTCAACTCCACGATCGAGGAACGGCGGTCGTTCGGGTTGGCCCGCCGCTCGCACAGGCCCGCCGCCTCCAGGCGGTCGACGACTTTGCTCGTGCCGCCCACCGTGATCGAGAACGCCTCCGCGATGTCCTGGATCCGCCGCCCGGGCCTCCGCAGCAGCAGGTGCAGTACCTCGAACAAGGTCAGCGGCAGGTCGTACTCGGCCCGCAACCGCCCCTCGATGCCATTCCACAGTTCGATCTCCAGCGAGACCAGCTCCCGGTACAGCAGCTTCAGTTCAGCGTCAGCCATCATTCATCTTCCGAAGAATTATGTTCCAAGGGCTGTTAATTGTATGCCGCTGCGGTGGCCACCTACTGTCGCCCGAACAGGCCGCGCCGGGGCACGACGCCTCTCAGCACATGGGCCCGCGCAACGTCGGCGACGAGTCACCGGCGCCGTGGCGCCGCTTTGGGCGCCGACGGGGCCGGACCGGCCAAGACATCAGCCGGGTCGTCGTCGGCAGAGGCCATGCTTGCCCACCGAGAGTCCGCGTCGGCAGCGTTGAAGCCATGGCGGTCAGAGAGCTACTGGCACCGGCGGCTGTTCTCCATCGCGGCCTGGTGCGGGGAGCCGATCAGCGCCTCGACCTCGGCCTCGAGTCGCGCGGACCCCTGGGCGTTCGCAGCTCACCCCGCTGCTGCCCGGTACCGGCGATGACCGCGCCGTCACGGACGGGCGGCGCGTGGCGACGATCCTGGTGTTGCTCCCGCCCGACCCGTATGGGCATGCGTCCGCAAGGGCCCCGGTCCCCTATTCATCCGATCTATCGGACGTTTCGCATCCTGTGTCTCAGCTGCTTGATCCCGAGGCTTGAGCGTTTCATCAGCTGTTATCTCGGGATTTCTGTCGTTCCTCTAGACAGCCCATGCACTGAAGCGCCTTAATAGGTCCGATGTCACTCCGGCGAGACACACGGCGTGTGGCTGGGCTCTCTTCTGCTCGCCGCCTGAGGGTGACCAGTCCCTCCGTTCAGCCCGGTTGTTGCGCCGCAGCACCCTGCGTTGTCCGGTGAAGAGTTAGGAAGGCACGTTGTCAGAGCCCGTCAACCGTCGAAGAAGCGCTCGCCGGCATGGCGGTCCGCCGAGGGCGGACTTCGTCCTCCGTCCGTGCCCTCTCCGTGCAGGAGCTCCTGATGCCCGACGCGCCGTAGTGCTTGTGCCGGCCGCCTTCCTGAGTGTGTTCCCACTGCTCATCACCAAATTGCGCGCCCAGGCCGCTCCGTTACGTGACCCACGCATCCCGGTTTCACCGACACCGCCGACCACACCTGCCATGCAGCTTCCGGCGCCTGCCCTCAAGCGGTACGACGTCCCGCGACGCGCCCCTTTTCGAGGCGACGTCGGCGCGAACCGGCCAGGGGCACCTGGCAGCTGGCAGCTCTGACCTGCACCTTTACCGCTCAACGCCGAGGCGATTACGCCTCCCACAACAGCCCGGTCGCCAACTTGGGCGGTCACCGCCCACTTGATACCCGCTCAGCCGGCTGGTTCCAGCGGAGCACCATTTCACAGCCACTTCGACAATCCCTGCATGCCCCGGCACCCAGGCCGACGTCGACTGCCACCTGGGATGTCGTCACCGCAATCAATGCCATCGATCCACAGGAGTGTGCCATGTCCTCATCAGGAATGAAGCGCCGTACGTTTCTCGGCGCCGCGGGTGCGGCGACCGCCGCGACCGCCCTGCCGATCGTCCCCGGCTTCTCCGGCCTTCTGTCGCAGGCGGCCGCCGCGGACACACAGACCAACCTGAGCAAGATGGTCGACATGCGGTTCGGCATGTTCAACCACTTCAGCCTGGGCACGTTCACGAACCAGGAGTGGGCCGAACCCAACCAGAGCCCCACCATCTTCGCTCCCCCGAGCGTCAACTGCGCACAGTGGGCCGACGCGGCGGTCGCCGCGAAGATGAGTTACGGCATCCTGACCACCAAGCACCACGACGGCTTCGCCCTGTGGCCGAGCGCCTATGGCACCCAGAACGTCGCGAACAGCTCCTACAAGCACGATGTCGTCCAGGCGTACTGCGACGCCTTCCGGGCAAAGGGGCTGAAGGTCGGCTTCTACTACTCGATCTGGGACCGCACCTTCGGCGTCGAGGCATGGGAGAGCCGGCACAAGGTCACCGGGCTCGAAATCACCGATGCCATCCAGCCCGGCGACATGACCTTCATGCTCGGTCAGATCACCGAGTTGCTCACCAACTACGGCACCATCGACATGTTCATGACCGACGGTTACGCATGGCAGATGGGGCAGCAGGCCGTCTCCTACCAGAAAATCCGTTCGCTGGTGAAGCAACTGCAGCCGGACTGCGTCATGATCGACATCGGCGGAGTGACCGAGCCCTTCCTCAGCGACGCGATCTTCTTCGAGGAGCCGCTGGGCATCACGGCGCCGGCGGGCAACACCTACGCCGGTATGCAGGGGCAGACCATCAGCAACGGCTGGTTCTGGCACCCCTCCACCCCGACCGAGGGCCTCATGAGCAAGGCCGCGATCCTGTCGCACCTGACCGACCTGGAACCGAAGTACACCTCGTTCATCCTCAATTGCCCGCCCAACCGCAACGGCCTGCTGGACACCAACGTCGTCAACCGGCTCGCCGAAGTGGGTGCTGCCTGGAGCCCGAACACCTCCCGGCCACCGCTGCCCACTCAGCCACTGCGCGCCGAGTACCCGGTCACACCGGTCAACGCGTACGCGACCGCCTTCCGCACCGGCGAGGGACCGCTCAACGCCATCGACGGACTCAGCGACGTCCGCTACGAAACCTGTTGGTCGACCTGGAGCCTGCCGCTGCCACAGTCGATCACCATCGACCTCGGCGGGGTGTGGAGCAACGTCTCCACCCTGGAGTACCTGCCCAAGCAGTGGAACCGCAGCAACTCCACCGACGGCGACATCACCTCGTACACCATCCACACCAGCACCGATGGCGTCACCTTCACCCAGGTCGCCACCGGCACGTGGGCCGGCAACGGCAAGTACAAGGTGGTCGAGTGGCCCAACCGGAACGTGGGCTTCGTACGGATCCAGGTCAATGCGGCCACCGGCGGTTACGCCAACATCGGCGGCGTCAGGATCGGAGGCCGCTCGGTCAAACCGGCGCTGGTATCCACCACACTCCCCGGTGACGGCACCGTCTACCGGCTGGTCGCCAGGCACAGCGGCAAGGTCGCCGACGTGGAGGGCGCGCGCACCGCCAACGGCACCAACGTCGACCAGTGGCCATGGCTCAACCAGGCGAACCAGAAGTGGACCTTCACGAGCACCGGCGACGGCTACTACAAGATCAAGGGTGTGGGCAGCGGCAAGCTTCTGGAGGTCGCGGGTCTCTCTCGCGCGGACGGCGGCAACGTCGGCATCTGGGGAGACGCCAGTGCCCCCCAGCAGCACTGGGCCGTCACGCCCACCGGTGACGGAAACTACTTCCTCATCAACCGCTACAGCGGGCTTTCCCTCGGCGTCGACGAGGGCAGCACCAGCGACGGGGCCAATATCGAGCAGCAGCCGTACGCGTCACAGACGCGGCAGCAATGGCAGATCATCCCGTCCTGACCTGCCCTGCCCTGCCCTGCCCTCCGTCTCTCTCCTCCTCTACGACCTGCTGTCGAGGAGGAGAGGCGAGGGTCGCCTGCGGCTGAACAGCCCGTCAAATGGACTACGAAACCCGCAGCCAAGCCGCTGTCAGCGGTTGAAGGACGTTTCTTGGCCGAGGGCTTCCCAGACGTGACCGGCCGCATCTCGAAGCACCCTGGTGGCCGCTGACCGAGCGGTGCCGCTTCTTCCACGCGGTGATCATCCATGGGGTGGTCTCCTGGGTGGTGCGGTCGCGGTGACACTGATCGGCGATGCCGCGGGCGCCGACCATGGCGGGGCTCGGTGCGCCGGCGGCCTCGGCGTGGAGGCGAGGCGCCTTGGTGATCAGTGCTGCGGTGTGCGCGATCGCGCTGGTGGGTGTACGGAGAGCCCGTCGTCGCCGCCTGCCGGTCATTGCCCCGGGATGGGGCAACTCCCTCGGGACGGGCCTGGAGCCGTCACTCTGGGCCCGGCCTGCCGCGAGCGATCGAAGGGCACGGTCGACGTGCTGGTCCGGGTCGCCGCCGGGCGCCCGGGAAACCTGGACAATCCATTCCTTGTGGCACACCAAAAGAATCATATACATTACTTGGAAGCAACTTCTGAGGATTGATTCTATGGGTGCCGGGTCGCTGGCGAGCCCGCAGATGCCATTGGAGCGAGAAACCGATGACGCACAGCAGCGCGGGCGATGCAGTAGCCGGGCCGACCGAGGCCGAGGACGCGGGCACGGGGGACTCTCCCCTGGCGATCCAGGTGCGCGGGGCAAACGTCCACAACCTCAGGGACATCGACGTGACGGTGCCACTGCGCCGACTCGTCGCGGTGGCAGGCGTGTCCGGCTCCGGCAAGTCCTCGCTGGCAATGGGGGTCCTGTACGCAGAGGGGTCACGCCGGTATCTGGAGGCGCTCTCCACGTACACCCGCCGGCGCATGGCGCAGGCACCGCGCGCGGCGGTGGACGGTGTCGAGCATGTGCCCGCGGCGCTCGCGCTGCGGCAGCGGCCCGGTGTCCCCGGGGTGCGCAGCACCTTCGGTACGTCGACCGAGCTACTGAACGTCCTGCGCCTGTTGTTCTCCCGCCTGGGAGCACACCTGTGCCCCAACGGCCACCGGCAGGACCCGACCATCGACGTCGCCGCAGGGCTCACCCTGACCTGCGCCAGGTGCGAGGTGACGTTCTACCCGCCAGGCGCGGAGTCGCTGGCCTTCAACTCGGACGGCGCGTGCCCTCGGTGCAGCGGTACCGGCATGGTGCGCGAGGTCGACGAAGCGGCCCTCGTCCCCGACCCGCAGCGCACGATCGCGGAGGGGGCGGTGGCGCCGTGGTCGATGTTCGGGCTTTCGGTGATGCCGCAGGTTGTTGCGGAGTTCGGAGTGCGCTCCGATGTGCCGTACACGGAGCTGACGGCCCGCGAGCGGGATATCGTCATGCACGGCCCCGCCGAGAAGCGGCACATCAGCGTGCGGTCCAAGAACGGCAAGCTCTTCGAGCTGGACTTCACTTATCGCAACGCCCGCCGGGCGGTCGAGGAGGCCTTGAACAACGCCACGACCGAGCGCGGCCTGAACCGGGTGAACAAGTTCATCAGCGCCCAGACCTGCCCTGACTGCGGTGGCACTCGGCTCAGCGAGCAGGCCCGCGCCACCCTTGTCGACGGCATCAATCTTGCCGAGGCCGCCGCGAAGACCCTTGACGACCTCCTCGTGTGGGCCCGTGTGCTCGCTGACACCCTGCCACCGGAGATGCGACCGATGGCCCAAAACATCGTCGCCACTCTGCTGGAGGCCGCCCGCCGCCTGGTCGAACTCGGCCTGGGCTACCTCACCTTGGACAGGGCCGGCTCAACCCTGTCGACCGGTGAACGGCAGCGTGTCCAGCTGGCCCGCGCGGTGCGCAACCAGACCACTGGAGTGCTCTACGTCCTGGACGAGCCCTCCATCGGCCTGCATCCCTCGAACGTGGACGGCCTGCTCGGCGTGATGCGCGATCTTCTGCGCGACGGCAACTCCGTCGTGCTCGTCGACCACGACGTCCAGGTCCTGCGTGAAGCCGACTGGCTCATCGAAATCGGCCCCGGCTCAGGCACCGAAGGCGGCACCGTCCTGGCCGTCGGCGACGTCAGCGCCCTCGGCAACGACCCCGGCTCCCTGATCGGCGGATTCCTCGTCGGCCGCGAACCCGCCCTCGTGCGCGACCGAGCCGACCGCGATGCGATGTTCGACCAGGGCCGCATCCACCTGGACACCCGCCCCTTGCACACCGTGCACGCCCTGAACGTCGACGTCCCCCAAGGGCGTCTGACCGCCGTGACCGGCCTGTCCGGATCGGGCAAGACCACGTTGATCCTCGACAGCCTCGTCCCCGCCCTCCGGGCGCAAGCCGCCGGCCGCCCGCTGCCCGGCCATGTCTCACAGGTGGACGCGCAGGGGATCACCCGGGTGAACGTGGTCGACGCCACCCCCGTCGGCGTCAACGTCCGCTCCACCGTCGCAACCTACAGCGGCGTCCTGGACGACCTGCGTCGTGCCTACGCCGCCACCGGCTCAGCCGGACAACACGGCCTGACCGCAGCGGACTTCTCGTACAACACCGGCTCCCTGCGCTGTCCCCGCTGCGAAGGCACCGGCCAGATCTCCCTGGACGTGCAGTTCCTCCCCGACGTCGATATCGCCTGCCCGGCGTGCGACGGCGCCCGCTACGCTCCCGAAGCCGCCGACATCCTCCGTCCGACCCCCAGCGACCCTGACGGCGGGATCAGCCTGCCCGACCTGCTCGCTCTGACCGTGCGGCAGGCCATCGAGCAGGTCGGAGACATCCGGCGGGTGCGTACCCGGCTCCAGGCCCTCATCGACCTCGGCCTCGGCTACCTCACCCTCGGCGAGGACACCCCTGCCCTGTCCGGCGGAGAGGCCCAGCGGCTGAAGCTCGCCACCGAACTCACCCGCAACCAGTCCGACGCCCTCTTCGTCCTCGACGAACCCAGCGTCGGACTCCACCCCCTCGACATCCGCACCCTCCTGGACCTCCTCCAGCGTCTGGTCGACAACGGCGCCACCGTCATCGTCATCGAGCACGACCTCGACATGATCACCAACGCCGACCATGTCATCGACATGGGCCCCGGAGGCGGTGCCGCCGGGGGCACCGTCGTCGCCACCGGGACCCCCGACGACATCACACAGCACCCGCACAGCGTCACCGGCCGCTACCTCGGCAAGCACCTCACCTGACGATGTGCGTCCGTGCACAGGTCCCGGGTGCGCGACGGTCAAGAGAGGGCGACATCACCTGGTTGTGGAGGACAACCCCTCCCCGCCGGTGCGGGGGAAACATCATGTCGTTGAATCAGGTGATGCGAGAGCTATGCGCAGGGTGTTTCCTGAGCAGCCGGGGAGCCGGTGACGGTCAGGCCGTAGGTCCGCAGGGCGGTTCTGGTGAAGACCTCTCGGCGTTCGGCAGGATGGATTGCTGCCGTCAACTCCTGCGCGACGGAGACGACTTCGGCGTAGGTGGCGGCCAGCCGGCAGACGGGCCAGTCGGAGCCGAACATCAGCCGGCGTGGTCCGAAGGCATCCAGCACTGTGTCCGCGTACGGCCGGAGGTCCTCGACGCTCCACTGGCCCCAGTCGGCCTCGGTCACCATGCCGGAGAGTTTGCAGACCGTGTTGGGCAGCGAGGCCAGCAGGCGCACCGCGTCCGCCCACGGCCGCAGCTCGCCCAAGGCGATGGGGGGCTTGCCCGCATGATCGAGTACGAAGGTGAGGCCGGGAAGCAGTCGGGCCGTTTCATGGGCGGCCGCAAGCTGGTGGGGTCTGACAACCAGGTCGTACACGAGCCCTGCCTCGGCCACCGCGGCGAGCCCACGCAGCACGTCCGGCCGCACCAGCCAGCGAGGGTCGGATTCGCCCTGCACCTGGTGGCGGATGCCCACCAGGTGCTCGCCACCCGGCCCTTCCCGCAGCGCCGCGAGCGCGCGGGCGACATCCGGGGAGGTCAGGTCGGTCCAGCCCACGACGCCGGCCACCAGTTCGCTGTCCCGGGCCAGGGCCAGGAACTCGGGCGTTTCCTCCGGTACACCGATCGTCTGGACCAGGACCGTCGCGGTGACGCCGGCTGCCCGGGCCTCCGGCTCCAGGTCGGCGAGCGGGAAGTCGCGGCGCAGCGGGGCGAGTTCCCGTCCGGTGATCCAGTCCTGATCACGGAGGGAGAGGTCCCACACGTGGTGGTGTGCGTCGATGACGCCCTCAGTGTTCGCCTGCATGTCCATGGCGGTCACCTCCACAACTCCTCCTTCGGCCGATCGGCTTCGTCGAGGGGTGCGGCGGCAGGGACGGGGACGTGCGGGGGCAGCAGCCCCTCGGTACGCAGTCCGTCCCAGACCGCGGCCGGCATCGTTCGCCGTAGCTGGTCCGCTGTGTCGCGAACCTCCTCGGCGGAACGCGCGCCGGACAGTACACTCGCGACCGCGGGATGGCCGAACGGGAAGCGCAGAGCGGCTGCGCGCAGCGGTACGCCGTGGCGTTCGGTGACCGCCTTCATGCGCAGCGCCCGGTCCAGCACCTCTACTGGGGCAGCCGCATAGTCGTACATGGCCCCGAGCTTCGGGTCGGTGAGCAGACCCGAGTTGAACACCCCGCCCACGATGACACTCCTGCCGCGGGCGGCGGCCTCCCGCAGTACTTCAGCGAGCCCCTCCTGTTCCAGCAGGGTGTAGCGGCCGGCGAGCAGCACCACGTCGATGTCGGTCTCTCGCAGGAAGCGGGCGGGGAGCGCGCACTGGTTCACTCCGATACCGATCGCCTTGACGACGCCTTCACCGCGCAGCCGTTCCAGCGCCGGATACGCCTCGGCGAGGGCCTGCTCGGCGTGGTGGTCCGGGTCATGCAGCAAGGCGATGTCCACACGGTCCAGGCCGAGGCGGTCCAGGCTCGCTTCCAGGGAGCGCAGGACTCCGTCGCAGCTGAAGTCCCAGACTCGCCGGTAGGTGTCGGGCACGGCGAAGCCCTGGGCGAGGTCGTCGCCGCGGCCACCCTCCGGGTTGGGTTCGAGCAACCGCCCGACCTTGGTGGAGACGGTGAACGTGTCGCGGTCGCGGTCGCGCAGCGCGGCACCCAGGCGTCGCTCGGACAGCCCGAGTCCGTAGTGCGGGGCGGTGTCGAAGGTACGTACGCCCGCGTCCCAGGCCGCCTCCACCGCGGCGAACGCGGCCTCGTCGGTGACCGGGCGGAAGAGGTTGCCGATGCCGGCGGCCCCGAACGACAGCTCGGTAGCCCTGACGCCGGTGGTGCCCAGCGTGGTCGTTCTCATGAGCCGGCCGCCGGGCGCAGCCGGAGCCCCTGCATGCCACCGTCGACGGCGAGGGCGATGCCGGTGACGGAGGCCGCGGTGGGGCTCGCCAGGTAGACCACGGCCGCCGCCACCTCGTCCGCGGTGACCAGGCGGCCCAGGGGCTGGCGTGCGTCGAGGGCGGCGCGTTCCGCCTCCGGGTCGTCTGCGGCGTCCAGGAGCCGGGTCACCCAGGGTGTGTCGGCGGTGCCCGGGTTGACGCAGTTGACGCGGATGCCCTCACGGACATGGTCCGCGGCCATCGCCAGGGTCAGCGACAGCACCGCACCCTTGCTCGCGGAGTACAGGGCGCGCTGGGGAAGGCCCGCTGTGGCCGCGATGGAGCACGTGTTGACGACCGCCGCATGCGAGGAGCGCCGCAGATACGGCAGGGCTGCCCGGGTGGTGCGCACCGTACCCAGGACGTTGACATCGAGGACGCGGTGCCACTCCTCGTCCGGGTTGTCCTCGACGGTGCCGACGGCGGCGATGCCCGCGTTGTTGACCAGGATGTCCAGGCCACCGAGCTGCCCGGCGGCGGTCTCCACGGCGACGCGTACCGAGGCGTCGTCGCCGAGGTCGGCCGTGATGGCGATCAGCGGTTCGGGGGCGCCGGAGGGGTCGAGGTCGAGGACGGCCACTGTGGCGCCGTGCTCGGCCAGCATCCGGGACGTGGCCAGCCCGATACCGGACGCGCCGCCGGTGACGACGGCCTTGAGCCCTGACAGGCCGCTCGTGCTGCTCAAAGAGATGCCTTTCACGCTTGGCCGAAGGTCTGGCGCTGGCCACCGAGGCCGACGACGGAGGGCTCGACGGTGTCGCCGGGGCGGCCTACGGGTGCTCCGATCCGTACACCGTCAGCGTCCAGTTCGGGCAGTGCGCCCGCCGCGACCGCCACCCAGGCCCGGGCGACACCGTCCGAGGCGAGGAAGGCGCCGTCGATGTCGGAGGTCACGGAGGACAGATCCAGCAGTCGGCCATCCTCGGTGCGGACGGCGGGCCGCTCCTCGCCGGGCGGGCCCACTCGTAGGAGTCTCACTGTGCGTCTCCTTGCCATGAGTGGTTGTCAGGTGTCTGTCGCCGAGGGAGAGACGCGCGGCCTGCAGCCGTCACCGCACGTCGAGCCGGTCGATCACCGGCACGGGCGAGGGCGACGCCGACGACCGTCACGGGGTGCCGGGATCGCTCAGATGCCAGATCTCGGTCAGGTCCGACCAGCTGCCCCCGGTGCCGGTATCGGCCCAGGGATCCTGGCAGGGGTCGGTGAGCTTCCACCAGGCCTGGGTGGCCGCGTCGGCGCCGATCGCGGCCATGTCGGCCTCGAAATCGTCGCCGTGGTACTCGAAGTAGCCGAACAGCGTGTCCTCGCGCAGAAAGATGCTGTAGTTGCGGATGTTCGCGGCCCGTAGCGCGTCCTCGACGTCCGGCCGGACCGCGGAGTGCAAGCGCAGATACAGCTCACGGTGCTCGGGCCGCAGGCGGATCGTCTGGGCAACCCGTTTCATCGGGCTCCTTCCGGTGAGGGTGTGTGAGCGTGGGCGGCGTTGCCGGACGGCCCGCCACAGGCCTGCCTGGTGACGCTGGCGTGGCCGTCCGCACGGCGGGGCTTGGCACGACGCCGACGCAGGGGAACGCCGGTTGAATACGGCGGCGGCGCCAAGGGTGCCACTGCCGCCCTCACTCCTTTGTCGCGCCGGCGAGCATGCCGGACACGAGAGCGCGCTGGGAGAAGAGGAACACGATCAGAACAGGGACGACGGTCACCAAGGTGGCCAGGGCCAGTTCCGGCCGCATGATCTGGTTTCCCGCGCCGCTGGAGGTGTTGAACAACGGCGAGGCGGCAAGCAGGTTGTTCAGCCCCACCTGGGCCGGATATTGGGAGCTGTCGGGCAGCATCACGAAGGGCAGGAAGTAGTTGTTCCAGTTGCCGACGAAGTTGAAGAAGCCGACCAGGGCGATCACCGGCTTGGCCAGCGGCATGGCGATGAGACGGAAGACCTGCCACTCCGAGCAGCCGTCGATGCGCGCCGCGGCGAGCAGGTCGGAGGGGACGTTGGAGGAGAAGTAGATGTAGGTGAGGTAGACCCCGAAGGGGAAGAAGGAGAAGGGCAGGATGACCGACCAGATCGTGCCGTCCAGGTGCACGGCGTTCATCCCCAGGTACAGCGGCAGCACCATCGCGGCCGTCGGCATGAGCATCACGAGCATGGTCATGGTCAGCAGCATCCGTCGCCCGATGAACTGGGTGAGAGCCAGCGCGTACCCCGCGGGGATCGCCGTCACCAGGGTCACGGCCAGCGCGCCGAACGCGTAGAGCGCCGAGTTCAGCAGCCAGGTGAGGATGGCGCCGTCCTGGAACGCGTAGAGGTGCTGCCAGGTGTCGGCGACCGCGCCGAGAGAGCCGAAGGAGAACGGGTTGTCCCGCACGATCTGTCCGTCGGTCTTGGTCGGGGCCAGCAGGAGCCACACCACCGGCACGCAGAAGAACAGCGTGGCCACACCCATGACGATGAGCCAGGCCAGCCGGGCGGCCAGTGACCTCGGGCGGCGCTTGTGGCGCATGGGCTTCCTCGGGCTGGTGCGGGCGCCGGCGGTACGGGGCGGCGGGGTTCGGCGGGCTGTCGTCGTGGGAGCCGTGGTCATCCTTCGTCCCTGTCGAACAGGCCGGTGCGGAAGACGACGAGCGCCGCGCAGGCGAGGCCCAGGATGAGGAGGTCGACAGAGAGCGCCGCCGCGCCGTTGAAGTCGCCTGCCTGGAAGGCGTACTGGTAGGAGAGCTGGTTCGGTGACCAGCTGTCGGGGATCATGCCCCAGCTGGCGAGGGAGACCAGTTGCGGTTCGACGAAGAGCTGGGTGCCGGCGGCGAAGGCCAGGATCAGCATGTACGCGATCCATTTGGTGATCATCGGGATCTGGATGCGCAGGGCCATCTGGAGCGTGCTGGCGCCGTCGATGCGAGCGGCCTCCAGGATTTCGTCGGGGATGCTGTTGAGCGCGCCGTACATGACCACGATCCAGCCGCCGGCCCCGGTCCAGAAGGCGATGACGGTGAAGAGCACCGGCAGGTGACCGGGGGCGTTGACCTCGGCGAGGGTGTTCCAGCCGAAGCCCTTCAGCAGCCAGCCGACGGGGCTGGCCGCCGGGTCGAGGAGGATCAGGAAGAGCAGTACGCTCGCCACCCCGGCGAGGGCACCCGGCAGGTAGAACAGGAACCGCAGGCTGGTGGAGGCCCTGCGCATGCGGCCGTGCAGCATCAGGGAGAGCAGCACCACCAGGATCATCAGGCTGGCCAGCCACACCACCAGGTAGAGGCCGATGTGGAGGAAGGCCGGACCGAAGCGGTAGTCGGTGAATGTCCGGGTGAAGTTGCCGATCCCGACGAGCTGGTTGCGGGAGTTGGACAGCGCCAGCCACACCGCATAACAGGTGGGCAGGACGCCGAAGGCGAACAGGAGGAGGACATAGCCGGAGACAAAGACGTAACCGGCGCGTCCGACCGGGTTGCGGGCCGAGCGGCCGCCGCGGCGGCCGCTCCGCTCCGTTGCGAGGTGGGTGGTCATCTGTCCCCTTCGCTAGTTGACGGTGTATCCGAGGGACTTGGCCTTGTCGGTGATGGCCGTCTCCCAGGTGTCCAAGGTGTCGGTGAGGGTCTTGCCGGAGTTCAGGGCCGGAATCACGGTGGAGGAGTAGATCGCCTCCTGGCTGTACTGGGTGGCGGACCAGCCGGGCCAGATCAGTTCCGCGGCTTCCTCGAAGACGCGGCTGATGTCGTTGGCGAAGTAGCCCGAGTTGCGCTGGCCGGCGAGCCATGCGGTGGCCGCCGGCTTGTACGCGGGGTAGGTGGCCGCGGTGGCCTGGTAGTCGTTGGAGGTCGTCATCCAGGTGACCAGGTCGGAGGCCGCCCTGAGGTTCTTGCTGTGGGAGGAGACGAACCACAGACCACCGCCGACGTTGCCGGTGTAGTTCTTGGCCTCGCCCTCGAACTTCAGCGGTGAAGCAGCGGCGATCTGCCCCTTGGGGGTCTTGAACGTGGAGTTGAAGAGAACCTGGCCGAACCAGGACGGGCCGGGGAGCATGAGCACCTTGCTCGCCTGGTTCTTGATGAAGCCGGCGCTGAAGACGGTGTCCTTGGAGACCGATCCCTTGGCGATCAGAACGTCGAGCAGCTTGGCCATCCGGGTGCACTTGGGGTCGCGCAGGTTCACGGTGACCTTCCTGGCACCGGTCGTGGTGCTGGCGGTGCACTGGCTCGCCCAGAAGTACACCTCAGGAGTCCAGGCGTCCCCGGCGGTTCCGACCAGGTATCCGGGATGTTCCTCGGCGACCTTCTCGCCGAGAGCCTGGTACTCCTCCCAGGTGGTCGGGACGGAGTAGCCCCAGTTGTCCATGAGCTTCTTGTTGTACCAAAGCACGTTCTGGGCCAGGTCGTTGCGCAGGCAGTAGGTGTCGCCGCCGAATACGCACGGTTCCAGGGCGCCGTCGGAGAAGCCGTCGAGGGTGGTCTTCGCGATGATGTTCCGGTTGACGGGGGCGGCGTAGGGCGACTTGCCCTGGGAGGCCCAGGTGCCGTCGTTGACGTTGGCGCTGAAGGCGACGTCGGGCCACCCACTGCCTGCCCGGTCGAACAACTGAACCTTGGTCTGCAGGTCGTTGGCGCCGTTGGCGTCCCCGCTGTACGTGACGATCTTGATCTTCACGTCAGGGTGCGTCCGCTGGTACGCCTGCACTCCGGGCACACGGGCGGCGTCCGCCCAGACCGTGATCTCGCTGCCCTGCTGCTGAGCCACGGGCTTGAAGGCCGCCGGGGCGGAAGCCACCGGGGGTATGGGGTCCGCGCTGCCGCAGGCGGCGAGCACGAGCAGGGAGACGGCGCCCAGGACGGCGACGGCCGTGTGCCTGAGCCGGCGGCGGGAGGAAACCGGAACGTCGTCGTTCATGACTGACCTCAGATCTTGGGAAATGGCGCACGGCGGTGAGAGGCGCCGCGTTCGGGGTGTTCGGGACAGGCCGTCGGGCCCGGGGCTCCGTCATCAGGCCCGCGGCGGGGTGACGGTCTCCTTGTCGACGAATGCCTGAAGCGCGGGAGGGTAGTCCAGGCCCGCCGGAAGGGCGACGCCCGGACCGGTGGGGGCATGAACGAGGCCGTGGGCGTCGATGCCGCTCTCGCGGCTGATGGGATTGCCCATGACCAGCGACTCGTAGTAGGTGGTGTTCGAGATGGCCATGCACAGGTGCCGGTTGGGGATCTCCGGCCCGTGCACCTCGGCGCGCAGCCGGTAGGCGTCGGCCAGGTGGGCGGTGCGCATGGCGCCGGTGAAGCCGCCGCGCAGTTGGGTGGAGGCGCGGACTCCAAAGGTGGCGGCGCCGGCCTGGATGAAATCGGCCGAGTTCATGTGTGCCCCGTCGGAGGTCTCGGCCACGAGGAGGGGAACGGCCACCGCGTCGGCGAGGCGCTTGTACGCGGTGACACTGAACTCCCTCATCGGCTCCTCGTACCAGAGGTAGTCGGCGTCCGAGAGAGCGTGCCCGAGGTACACCGCGTCGGGGAGGTCGAAGCCCGCCGACCCGTCGAACATCAGCGGGATGTCGTCCCCCACATGTTCGCGCAATGCCACCGACAGGCGGGCGTCGCGGCGGGCGTCACCCCAGGCGTGGAGCTTGATGGCGGGGTAGCCGAGCTCCAGGGCCTGGTCGGCGATGTCCAGGTACTCCTCGACCGAGGAGTAGGTGACGGTGGAGGCGTAGGCGGGTATCGATGTGCGGTAACCGCCGAGCATCTGCCAGGTGGGCCGGTCGGCGAGTCGTCCGGCCAGGTCCCACAGCGCGGTGTCGACCAGGCCCAGCAGGTAGAGCGGGAGTTCCTCCGTGCGGTCCAGCTCCCACATGCGGTGCCAGAGCCACTCCCGCTGCAGGGGGTCGTGCCCCACCAATTCCTTGCGCAGTACGCGGTCCAACAGGTCCGCCAGGATGACACCGCTGCCCCGCCGGGGGGACATCGCCACCCCCTCGAACCCTTCGTCCGTACAGATGCGCAGCACCGCGGCCTCGCCCTCGGACGGGCTGCCCAGGAGTCCGTCCCGCCAGACGAAGGGCGGACTGACTCCCGGCACCCGGACCCGATAGCACTCGACTTCGGTAATGCGCACGCCTGCACCCCTTGCACGGGAAAGTACTGCCGCGAAATTTTCGTGTAACGTAAGTCGTCATACGAATGCTGTCAAGGAGTTCCGCGCAGTAGACTCGCCGTCATCCGCATCAGCAAGGGGGCATGCATGGCCAAGGACAGTCCCGGCAGAACGGGAGAGCCGCCCGTCCTCAAGCCCTGGCCCAAGCGTCCGGCCCGACTGGCGCAGGCCGTCGTGGAGAGCCTGACCGACACGATCGTGTCGGGCGCCATTCCTCCAGGATCGACCCTGCCGGTGGAACCCGAACTCTGCGAGACGTTCGGCGTCAGCCGGATCACCATCCGCGAGGCGGTCAAGTCCCTGGAGGCCAAGGGGCTGGTCCTCGCCCGGCAAGGCTACGGCACCACCGTCACCCCACCCGAGGAATGGAACCTCCTCGACCCCGTCGTACTCGCCGCGACCGTCCAGCATGACGACCAGCTCGTCGTCCTCGACCAGTTGGTCGACATCCGGTCGACGCTGGAGGCCCAGATGACAGCCCAGGCCGCGGAGCTGGCCACCGACGACGACCTGAGAGCCATCGAGCGGCTGCTCGCCCGGCTCGACGAGGAGATCACCGTCCCGGCACGCTTCATCGAGACCGATGTGGCCTTCCACGACCGGATCCTGCAGGCATCCCACAACAGGCTCGGCCGTTCCATCATCCGGATCCTGCACGCCCAGGCGCGCACGACGTTCCTGTACAACGGCACACCGGACGCGACCGCATGCGAGCAGGCCAACGCGGAGCACCGCGCGGTCGCCGAGCGGCTCCTGGCCCGGGACTCCGAGGGGGCCGCGCAGGCCATGGCAGCGCACATCCAGACCGCCTGGACCCGGCGACGCCTGCCGAACATCGACGCGCCCGCCTCCTGAGGGCACTCCCACCGACTCGCCCCCGCGCCACACAGGCCGGGGGCGTTCGCATGCCCGCATGCTCGATCTATTGACGAAATTCATATGACGTCTAATGTTACATCCCTATCACCCCTTCCCCTCTTGCCGCTGGGCTCTCCCCTGCCCGCCAAGAACACCACGGGCCCCCTGAACCTCCCGGAAGGTGTCACATGCGAACAACCCGCATACATCCCACGGTTCCCCACCGTTTCAGGTCATGGCTGGCCGCAGCCGCCGTCCTCACCGCCTCGACCGCCACGGTCCTCGTCCAGGCCGGCCCCGCCTTCGCGGCCGGCACGACGCTCCACGTCTCACCGAGCGGCTCCGGGACCGTCTGCTCCGTGAGCCGACCGTGCTCCGTCACCCAGGCCAAGGCCAAGGTGCGGGCGACCAACAACTCCATGACAGGTGACATCACCGTCGAGCTCGCCGACGGCGCCTACCGGCTCTCCGCGCCGCTCGCTTTCACTTCGGCGGACTCCGGCGCACGCGGCTACACGGTGACCTGGAAGGCCGCGCTGGGCGCCCGTCCCGTCATCACCGGAGCCCAGAAGGCCACCGGCTGGACCGTGCAGGACTCGGCCAAGAACATCTGGAAGAGCAACGTCGGTACCGGCTTCGACACACGCCATCTGTCCGTCGACGGCGTCATGGCCACCAGGGCCCGCGCCGAGGTCGCCCGCTCCCACCTGACCGCGACCACCAGCGGCTACACGTTCACCAACAGCTCGCTGAGCTACCTCAACAGCCTCGCGCAGCCCGGCCGGACCGAGATCCACGGCATCGGATCCTTCACCGACCGCTACGCCCCGGTGACCGGCATCAGCAGCGGCACCATCACCATGGCCCAGCCCTCGTGGAACAACAACACCTTCGGCTACGACACCCTGACGAGCCCCTTCCGGTCCGGCCCCCTCTACATCGAGAACGCGTACGAACTGCTCGACACGGCCGGCGAGTGGTACCTCGACACCGCTACCGGCACCCTGTACTACAAGCCGCTCACCGGGCAGGACATGAGTGATGCCGACGTCGAGGTGCCGAAGCTGGAGTCGCTCATCAGCGTCGGAGGGACGTACTCCTCCCCCGCCACCCACATCGCCTTCTCAGGGTTGCAGTTCTCGGGCACCAGCTGGCTGGACCCCACCACCCACGGCTACGCCAGCCAGCAGACCGGCGCGTACCTCTCCGGTACCTGGGACCGCCCGCCGGACGCGCTGACCTCGTGTCAGAGCGGCTGCCCGCTCTTCGAGGCGGCACGCCCTCACTGGAAGCAGATGCCCTCCGCCGTCCAGGTCTCGGCCGCCGACCACATCGCGTTCACCGGTAACCGGTTCACCCAGCTCGGACAGAACAGCCTCGGCATCGGCAACGACGCCAACGCCCACAGCACCGGCGTGGGACTCGGCGCCCGCAGCATCACGGCGACCGGCAACGTCTTCACCCAGGACGCGGGCGGCGGCATCGCCGTCGGCGGCGTTCGGGCGGACGCGCACCACCCCGGTGACAGGCGGATGACCAACCGGGACATCACGCTGAGCAACAACCTCATCCATGACGTGGCGCTGGAATACCGTGACATGTCCGCCATCCTCGTCACCTACGTGAACGGCGCGACCGTCTCGCACAACGAGGTGTACAACCTGCCCTACTCCGGCCTCACCATCGGATACGGCTGGGGCGCCAACGACATCGGCGGCAGCCAGGACTACGTCAACCGGGGCCTGTACAACTACCAGCCCACCTACACGACCGCGACCACCGCCGCGAACAACCACGTCACCGACAACTACATCCACGACCTCATGCAGCAGATGACCGACGGCGGCTGCCTATACACCCTGTCGGCGTCACCGGGCAGCACCTTCGAACGTAACTACTGCCACAGCAACAACGGTTGGTTCGGCTTCTACCACGACGAGGGCTCCCGGAACTTCACGGACACCAACAACGTCTTCCGGAACACCGGAGAATGGGGGCATGAGAACAGCAACGCGACCAACAACACCGGCGCCCTGACCCTGACCGACAACTGGACGAGCAACAGTTCCGCGAACATCACCAACACCAACGGCCGCGGTGACGTAGTCAGCGGCACCGTCGTCGTCAGTGACGGCAACTGGCCGTCGGCCGCCAAGACGGTCATGAACGAGGCTGGTATCCAGCCCCTGTACCGTCCGATGACCACCGACCCCGTCAGCTCCCCCTACAGCGCCTACTCCTCCACCCCCGCCAACACCGGCCAGAACGGCGGCCACTTCACGATCACCGACGCGGGCGAGGACATCTGGGGTGCCGGCGGACAGCACGAGGACGAGTACGGCACCGTCTTCCGAAACGGGGCAGCCGTCGACGGGACATCGGTGACCGCCCGGGTCGACAACCTGGACAAGACCAGCGGCTGGGCCAAGGCCGGCGTCGTCCTGCGCAACGACCTCACGGACGACGGCTCCTCCCCCGGATACGCGGCTGTGGTGGTGACCCCGAACAACGGCGTCAGCTTCCAGCGGGACTCCAACGCCGACGGCTACCTCGACCAGCTCACGAACACCGCCGCCACCGTCAAGGCCCCGGTCTGGCTGCGGCTCACCCGCACCGCCACCCAGGTGTCCGCCTACTACTCCACCGACGGATCCACCTTCACCCAGGTCGGCTCGACGGTGACCCTGCCGTCCATGGCGACCACTCAGGATGCCGGTGTCATCCACACCGCCCACAGCACCACCGCCGGCAGTGCGACATTCAGCAACCTGCGCATCGTCACCTCGCCCTACAAGGCATACGGTTCGATCCCGGCCGCCGTCAGCCAGAGCGGCGGAGTGACCTCCCTGACCAGCGCGGGCATCGACACATGGCGCTCCGGCGCGATGTACGACGACGAGTATGCCGCCGCCTACCAGACGGGGGCCGCCGGAACGTCCTCGACCGTCACCGTCCGCGTCACCAGTCAGGACAAGACCAACAGCTGGGCCAAAGCCGGCCTGATGCTGCGGAACAACATCGCCTCCGCCGGCTCGTCGACCGGGTATCTCGTCCTCGCCACCACCCCCGGCAACGGAATCGCCCTGTCGCCGGACTCCAACGGTGACGGCTACCTCGACACCAACACCATCAAGACCGGAAGCAGCGCCATCGCCCCGGTCTGGCTCCGCCTGGTCAGGAGCGGCACGTCGGTCACCGGCTCCTACTCCGCCGACGGCACCACCTGGACCACTGTCGGCACCGCGACACTGACCGGGGCGAACAGCACCCTGGACGCGGGCATGTTCTCCACGGCCCACGCCGGAAGCATCGGCACCGCGAACTTCAGCCAGTTCTCCGTGAGTTGACGAAGCGGTTCGGGCCACCGTCTCCGAAGCGAGCTCCGCGTGCCGGTGCGACCTCCGCACCGGCACGCGGAGCGCCGTGATGTCCGGGCCGACCTGCGTTCGACATGGCAACACGCACGCGGCATCGACGGTGCCGCACGCACCCCACACGGCGAAGACCTGCGCGACGTCATCGATGCCATGGCCCGCTGGGCACTGTCGATCCCGGATCCCAACCCTGAGACCGTCGCGTGAAGCTGGCTGCCGGGGGTCGATCGGCGCAGGCGGTGGGGGCCGACGATTGCGGGTTCCTCCAGGTGTCTGCGCCCCGGCCACCCGCCTCTCCGGCAGGAGCGGTTGGCGCCACCGACTCACGCGGCTTCGGCCCACTCTCGGCTTCGCCGCTCTTCAAGGGGCAGCGGATGCGGTCCGCACCACGCCCGCGCATATCCACCGAAGCAGCCGACAGCGTCCCGGCGTTCCTGATGACTGCCGGGATCGCCGACATCCCCAGCGCTGCCCACGCCGGGTGATGCCGGTGGCCGACGGCCTGTGGCGGCTCAGGATGCGGCCCCGGCGGTCGATACAGAGGACCGCCGGGGCCTGATGTCGCCCGGGGGGACGGGGGAAAGTCACCGGGCGACGGTCTGGACGAAGAATCCGGTCAGGATTCTGTCGTACGTCGCGAGTCACCGAGATGCCGCGATCGGCTCGGCCCGGACCCCGAAGCCGGCTCGGCGGCCGGGCCGCCGGTGACGAACGCGGCGGGCCGGACTTCAGGAGTTGTCGGCGGGCGGCCACGCCTCAACGCGACCACCCGCCGACGCCCCGGGGCCCGGGCCGTTCTCTACTTCCCCCAGAAGGCGTCCTCGGCCGCCTGGTCGGCGGAGAACAGCCACATCTCGACGATCTTGCCGTCCTCCAGGCGCAGCACATCCACCCCGTCCATGCTCATGGAGGCGTCCCCGCGCCGCCCGGCGAAGTGGATCGAGGCGGCCACCATGTCGCCGTTGCCCATCAGGGCGTGGACCGCGTCGATGGCGAAGCTGCCCTGACTGGCCTCCATCATCCCGCCGAGCATCGCGAAGACGGCGTCGCGCCCCCTGCGCTCACCGGAGAACTGGTTGCCGCCCGGCTGGTGCCAGACGACCTCGTCCGCCAGAAGCTCGCCCACCCGGGCCAGTTCACCCTTCTGGATCGACTCGAAGTACTCGCGGGCGATGTCGACGTTGCTGCTCATGACCATTTGCTCCTTACGTCCCGGATATCGGGACAGAACGACACTGGTGTATTTGCACGTTGGATTCGCAACCCGGCCGGCGCCATTCGGGACCGGCCACATGCCGCACTCGGCATGTCCCGGGCCTCACCGGAAGCGGTCGGCATTCAGCGCCGACCGCTTTACCGCAGGGCGGTAGAGGCGGCCCTCTTCTCTGGAGGGGGCCACCCTCAGGCGGCACCCCAGAAGGCGTCCTCACCGCCCTGGCCCGCGGAGAAGAGCCGGACCTCGGCGATCCGGTCGCCCTCGACCCTGAGGAGGTCGACACCGTTCATCCCCGCGGTGACTGCCGGAGAACTGGTTCCTGCCCGGCTGATGCCACACGACGTCGTCGGTGAACCGGCGCGTGACCGCGGCGAAATCCCTGGCCGATACGGCGCCGGCGTACTGGCGGGCGACGCTGAGTACGGTGCTGGCCTCCATCGTCGCCCTCTCCCTCGGTGAGTTCGTTCCGATGGCACCCATGCTCACCGCCAGTAACCAGTCACCTCAACGTAACCAATGGCAAGACGTGTCGCACATCACACTTATAGGTGCGCACCCGACCAACGGGGCCGACAGGGAGTCCGCCGCTCGTCTGTCCCCTCGGCCGAGGCCGAGGGGACACGCCGTGCCAACCGACACTTCTCAATCGTGCTGCCGAACGTGGCGATCTCCGATCTGGTCAACGCGCATGCCCGCCTGGACATCTCGCAGGCGTAAAAGTGACCTTCGAGGCTGCGAGCCGGCTGCAAGGCTGGTGGTGGCAAAGCCGGGGAGGGGGCACCGACGGGCCGGAGTGTCTTCCGTCTACCTTGCCGCTGTCACTCCTGGGCGCCGGAAGTCATCGGCCGCGACCTCGTGCCGTTCACGCTGCACTTCGCACGCAGCGGGCGGATCAAGGCCCGCACGGTGGTGGTCCGCCCGGGCATGGGCGGGACGTGACCGGCGGCCTGCCCGGTGGACTCGACGCGGATACGGCAGTGTTCGGGATGCTGTGCGTGCTGCCCGCACGGATCGTGACTGCGCAGGCAGGTGATGAGGCACGCTGCCCCTGCGCGGCGAGCAGTCCCGGCCGCGGGCGCTGCGCATCGGCCGTATGCAATCGTGCGGCCGTCTCCCCTTGCCTCGATGGGGCAGTCGGCGTGCCATGGGGGAACGCCACAAGCTACTGACGTGCACTCGCCGAACGTCTGGCCGCCCGGAGCGTGCTCGGGGTGGCGGCGAGCCTTTCCTCCGCCAAGTCCTGGACCCGGCACTGCTTGCGCCGTGCGAGCGGCCGCATCACCTCGAACAACGCGAGCTGAAGGTCCAGCCGCCACCGCCACACCCCGGTATCACTGCCGCAGGCCCCGCGCATACGCCTGCACGACCTGCCACGACGGCAGCCGCTTTCCAGCCTGATACGACGGGCCCCGCAGCCCGCACAACTCGTACGCGAAACGCTGGACGGACCCGTCCCGGGAGTCAGGGGCTTCTCGGGGCGCCGAGGAACTCTCCGACCGCCGGCCGCGCCGCGGTGGCTGCCGAAGAAGCGGTGGGCACCCGCTGACGCCAGACCTCAGCCGGGTTCGGTCGAGCGCTGCCCGCCGAGGCCCCCTACACTCACCATCGACAATCAGCCACCCCAACGGAACCAACGAGGGGATGACGCATGCCACAGCTTCCGGCCTTCGATGTCATGACGGCGACCTGCCCGTCCCGCACCTCACTCGCTCGCATCGCCAACAAGTGGACGGCCATGGTGGTCATCGCCCTCAGTGCCGACCGCATGCGCTTCCGCGACCTGCGCGCCACCGTCGACGGCATAAGCGCCAAGGTCCTCACCGAGACTCTCCGAGACCTGGAACGCGACGGGCTCGTCACCCGGCACATGTACGCCGAGGTACCCCCCAGGGTCGAATACGAACTGACCCCACTGGGGCGCACCCTGCACGCCCCGCTTCATGCACTGGGCCTCTGGGCCGAGGAGCACATGACCGAAGTACTCACGGCACGCGAGAGCTACGACGCCCGCCAGTGACCGTGGTTGGTCACCAGAGGTGAGCATGTGGCGTCAGCAAGGACCTCGGTCACCGCGGCGTTTAGTACCGGACGGTCGGCATGAGCGCCGTCATGGCATCCGTGGGCGCCGGCACGACGATCATTCGCGGTACAGGCACGGACTGCCTGATCTGGCGCAGCCTGCGCGACACCATCCAGAGGGAAGCGGCGCCGTGGCGGCCGCCACGGCCCGCGCGCCCGGAGTCGAGGCCTGCTGCCGCCGGTCGCCTGGTAACCCACGCCACAGGCCGTCCAGCACGGTACCGCGGTGCCGGACGGCTTCCGACGGGGAAGGGTCCGGGCGGCTTACCGCCCCCAGAAGGCGTCCTCGGCCGTCTGGTCGCCGGAGAACAGCCACATCTCGACGATCTTGCCGTCCTCGAGGACTTCGCCGGTCTGCGCCCGCTGCTCACCGTCCCCCAACCCGCACTGGTCCGGGCTCGGCTGTGCCGCACGGCGGCCGGGCAGATGGCCGGGGTGACCGCGATCGGGGTGACCGCGATCGTCTAACACGACCTGGGCAGCCGCCGGGAATCCCGCGCCTGGTTCAACACGGCCGCCCGGGCCGCCGCCGAATCCGGCGACGACCAGCTGCACGCCTGGGTCCTCGCCCGCGAGGCCATCGCGAAGGGCCTGATCACCTGGGACGTGAGCGTGGACTCCACGATCGCGCAGGCCCACCAACATGCTGCCGGGGCTCGTAAGAAGGGGTCGAGCAGAAGGAGCCTCCTGGTGGCGTCGAGACCGAGCCCGACAACCATGGCCTGGAGCGCTCGCGCGGCGGGCTGACCACGAAACTGCATTTGAGCTCGCCGTCAGATACGAGGCAACCGTGCTGGTCGCAGCCATCAACGAGTGGCTGTGACCACTCACACGGCACGCTCCATGCACACCAGTTGATCACGTTCCTCCCACGATTGGACGACGGTGAAACCGAGCCGCTCGTACAGAGCGATGGCGCCTTCCCGCCACTTCCATACCGACAGCCGTACGGTGCTGACGCCGCTCTCGGCGGAATGCGCAAGCGCGGCGCCGACCAGGCCGGACGCGATGCCCCGGCTCCGGAATGCCGGGTCTGTCCAGAGCCTCTTGACCTCTGACCGGCCGCCGACGGGGGCGGTCACCACCAGGCAGCCCACGGCTGTGTCGCCGCTCAGAGCCAGCAGCACGACATCGCCGGCGAACGCGGCCCGCGGGTCCAGGATTTCTGCCCGGTAGCGGTCCGGCAACCCGTCCACATCAACAACGGCCTCGCCCTTCTCTGCCTCCGTCCGCAGATGGTAGGCCGCCAGCAACTCGGCCAAGCGATCCACGGAAGGGCCCTGACCTGGCCAGCGGACGATGACAACCTCGCGTTGATCAGTCATTGCGCCAGCATCACACGACCCGTACCGGACACCGAAAAGACCTCGTTCTCAATGTGATCGCCGACGCGCCGGGCGAGACAACCGTCGGCGGGCTTGCCGCCGAGATGGGCGTCGCCCAGTCGGTGGCCAGCCGGACCTCGCCGCCTGCATAGCGGACGGGCTGCTGCTCCGGGCGGCATCCCAGTCCGCCGGACGCCGCACCGTGCCAGAACTCAGCGGTAGGCGGCGAGGAAGACGCGCGTGCCGGCGGCTGCGTAGCGGTCGAGATCTGCGTCGGTGTCCTGGGACCGGCCGGTGAACATGGCCTTGTTCACGGGGATCCACAGCAGTACGCCGGAGAAGTGGTTCGCGGCCAGGAGGGCGTCGTCGATACGGAGCAACCCTTGGTCGGCCAGGCGCTGGAAGGTCGCCGCCAGCGTGGCTAGCCCTCGTTCAAAGCCCCGCTCGTACCACTCAGTGCCCAGGTCGGGGAAGACATCGGCGTTGGCGATGATCAGACGCCGCAGCTGGATGACCTGGGGGTGGGTGAGGGCGGTCAGGAACCGGCGGGCGAGTCGGGTCAGGTTCTCCTCCAGGTTTGAGGCGTCGGTCGGGATGTCGGTCAGCAGGTCGATCGTGGTGTCGAGCCGGTCGGTGGTGGCCAACACGATCTCGGCGAACAGCTTCTCCTTGTCCTCGAAGTGCTTGTAGACGGTCTGCTTGGACACCGCGGCCAGCTTCGCGATGTCGTCCATGCTCGTCCCCGCGTAGCCCTTGTCCAGAAACACGCTGGTCGCAGCCTCCCGGATTGCCTCGTGCTTGCGCGCTGAACGGCTGTCCATCATCAGCTCCTTCTCCATCCGTCTCGCCCCCGCCAAGAGAGTACTGGACTGACCAGTACTCAAGTGGGTACTGTACCGTCCAGTTCCGAAGAGGAGTGCTTCCCCCTGCCTACCGCACAGACATTTGGAGTGATTCCCCATGGAGAAGGTGTTCTCTGCCGACGGCACGGTCATCGCCTACGAGCAGCAGGGCACGGGCCCTGCTCTCGTGCTCGTCGGCGGCGCCTTCATGACCCGCGGCGCTTCCGCCGAACTCGCCGCCCTGCTGGCCGAACACTGCACCGTGATCACATACGACCGCCGGGGCCGCGGCGACAGCGGAGACAGCCCGGAGTACGACGTGCAGCGCGAGGTCGAGGACCTGGACGCGCTGATCGAGCACGCAGGCGGTGAGGCCATGGTCTTCGGCATGTCCTCCGGAGCCGTACTGGCACTGGAGGCCGCGGCCCGGGGCAGCGCCGTGACCCGGCTTGCCGTGTACGAACCGCCCTTCATCACCGACGACAGCCGCCCTCCGCTGCCCGCCGACTACGTCGCCCACCTGACGGAACTCGCGGAGCAGGGGGCGTACGGCGATGCCGTGGCCTACTTCATGACGGCGGCCGTGGGCCTGCCCGCCGAGGCCGTCGCCGGAATGCGCCAGGCCCCCTTCTGGGCCGACCTGGAGGCCACCGCCCGTACCCTGCCCTACGACGGCCAGATCATGGGCGACACCATGTCCGGCCAGCCCCTGCCCACCGACCGCTGGCACTCCGTGACCGTGCCCGTCCTCGTCGGCAGCGGGGACGCGGGCGCACCACAGATGCTCACCGGCGCACGGGAACTCGCCGCACTGGCCGACAACTTCACCCTGCACGTCTTCCCCGGCCAGGAGCACAACATCGACCCGCAGCTCCTCGCCCCCACCCTGACCAGCTTCTTCACCACCAGCTAGCAGGCATTGTGGTCAGACGCGTCGCTGACCTGGGGATTCTGACCGCTGGCGGGAAGATCCGTCAGTGGGACGTCGGCCGTGAGCACCCGGCGTACGGGACCCGATATCAGCTGGTCGGATCCGCGAGCGCCGGCTCGCTCGCTGCGTGTCGGGCGCCCACACGGCGATGTGGGTGGTCGGCGGACAAAAGGGCGTCCCGGACGTGGCGACCGGGCTCCGCCGCATCCACGACCACCGTCCGAGACACCCGTGTCCGGGGACGAAGGGCAGGCGCCTCCCTCACCCCTTCCGGTCATGGGCTCGCATCAAGGATGGGGACACCACCTGACCAGCGCAGGAGCAGACCAGACTCGAAAAAAGGGTTCGTTCACGTGCACAGGTCCTGCCCCGCGGAGTGAACGGTCACTCCATTCATCGGGGCACTCCGATACCACCGCGCCAAGGTCGACGGGGCGCTGATGCTGCCGCGGTCGGCGGCGCGGTATTTGAGGTGCCGGGCCCCCTGCAGGCGCTGTCCGTCCTGGCCGAGTCCGTACCGGCACCCAGCACGCCGCCTCGGCAGTGAGCCGCACAACCCGCACCGGGTGAGCCGTGTCTCACAGCGACAGCGTTGCTGTGCAACGAGGTGCATAGCAGGATCATGCCATGGCGCTCGAGCACGCGATCCTCGTCTCCCTGCAGGAAAAGCCGGGCTCCGGCTACGAGCTGGCTCGTCGGTTCGAGCGATCCATCGGATACTTCTGGACCGCCAGTCACCAGCAGATCTATCGCGTGCTCAAACGCATGGAGAGCGACAGCTGGGTCGACGTCCGGGACGTGCCGCAGTACGGGCGTCCCGACAAGAAGGAGTACTCCGTCGCCGGGCCCGGCCGGGACGCGCTCTCCGCGTGGCTCCGCGAACCCTCCGAACCCGAGAGCGTGCGGCACGACCTCGCAGTGAAGATCCGGGGCGCCGCGTACGGCAATCCGGCCGCCCTGATCAGCGAGGTCGAGCGGCACCGCCAGACGCACACGGACCGCCTGGCCCACTACCTCGCAGGTGAAGCCCGCGACTTCGGGGAACCCCCCGCTGCTGACAGTCCACTCGATGCCGAACGCGAGCTCCAGCACGTCGTCCTGCGCGGCGGTGTCGCGTACGAACGGATGATGATCGCCTGGCTCGACGACGTCCTCGCCACGCTCGCCGGCTTCCATACCGGTCACTGACCGGCCGAGCAGGCCCTCGGGGACCGTGCCCGGGCCCACCCCGCAACCCTCCCAGCCGAAAGGCGGCACCCATGGCCGACGCGCTCCTCTTCAACCCGCGGACGTACGATCCCGGGCACTTCGACCCGGAGACCCGCAGGTTGCTGCGCGCCACCGTCGACTGGTTCGAGAACCGCGGCAAACGTCGGCTGATCGACGACTACCGAACCCGCGCCTGGCTCGGCGACTTCCTCGACTTCGCCGCCAAGGAAGGACTCTTCGCGACCTTCCTCACCCCCACCTCCGCCGCCGGAGAGGGGGAGGGCGACAAGCGCTGGGACACCGCCCGCATCGCCGCCCTCAATGAGATACTCGGCTTCTACGGCCTCGACTACTGGTACGCCTGGCAGGTCACCATCCTCGGCCTCGGTCCCGTCTGGCAGAGCGACAACCCCGCCGCCCGGGCCCGGGCCGCGGAACTGCTCGCCCAGGGCGAGGTGTTCGCCTTCGGCTTGTCCGAGAAGGCTCACGGAGCGGACATCTACTCCACCGACATGCTTCTGGAGCCGGACGGCACGGGCAGCTTCCGGGCGACCGGCTCCAAGTACTACATCGGGAACGGTAACGCCGCCGGGCTCGTCTCCGTGTTCGGTCGCCGCACCGACGTCGAGGGTCCCGACGGCTATGTCTTCTTCGCCGCCGACAGCCGCCACCCGGCATACCGCCTGGTCAAGAACGTCGTCGACTCGTCGAAGTTCGTCAGCGAGTTCCGTCTCGAGGACTATCCCGTGGCCGCGGAAGACGTCCTGCACACCGGCCGCGCCGCCTTCGACGCCGCCCTCAACACGGTCAACGTGGGCAAGTTCAACCTGTGCACCGCCTCGATCGGCATCTGCGCGCACGCGATGTACGAGGCCGTCACCCACGCGCACAACCGCATCCTCTACGGCCGCCCCGTCACCGCCTTCCCGCACGTACGGCGCGAGTTGACCGACGCGTACGTCCGGCTCGTCGGAATGAAGCTGTTCAGCGACCGCGCCGTCGACTACTTCCGCACTGCGGGCCCCGACGATCGCCGCTACCTCCTTTTCAACCCGATGACGAAGATGAAGGTGACCACCGAGGGCGAGAAGGTCATCGACCTGATGTGGGACGTCGTCGCCGCCAAGGGCTTCGAGAAGGACAACTACTTCGCCCAGGCCGCCGTCGAGATCCGCGGCCTGCCGAAACTGGAAGGCACCGTCCACGTCAACCTGGCGCTGATCCTCAAGTTCATGCGCAACCACCTCCTCGACCCGGTCGCCTACGAGTCCGTCCCGACACGCCTCGACGCGGCCGATGACGACTTCCTGTTCCGCCAGGGCCCGGCCCGCGGCCTCGGCTCGATACGTTTTCACGACTGGCGGCCGGCCTTCGACGCGTACGCCCATCTGTCCAACGTCGTCCGGCTCCGGGAACAGGCCGAGGCCCTCTGCGAATTCGTGCGCACAGCCGCCCCTGACGAGGAACAGAGCCGGGACCTCGACTTGCTCCTTGCCGTCGGGCAGCTCTTCGCGCTCGTCGTCCACGGGCAGCTGGTCCTGGAGCAGGCCGCCCTGACCGGCCTCGATGAGGACGTACTGGACGAGCTGTTCGCCGTCCTCGTGCGAGACTTCTCCGTACACGCCGTCGAGCTGCACGGCAAGGACTCCGCGACCGAGGTGCAGCAGCTCTGGGCGCTCGGTGCGGTCCGGCGCCCGATCGTCGACGGGGCGCGTTCGGAGCGCGTCTGGCAGCGCGTCGAGGCCCTGTCGGGGGCGTACGAGATGATGCCCTGACGCCTCGAGGCGGCCTCGGACCGCCTCACGGTGTACGCCCGCGCCGCCATACACCGCGAGGCGCTCGCCGGTGAGCGCGACCGGGCAGGCGGAGAATGTGATGCGGCGAGCTTCTTCTACGACAAAGACCGGCCCCTGCGCGCCGAGGAGATCGCCGACCCCTACCGGCGCGACATGCTACTCACCGCCCGCGCCACCAGCCGCGCCGAACGGACCTGGCTGCGCGAGACCCTCGGCGAGAAACCGCCCGCATTCGACAACACCGGCACCGAGAGCGATCCGCGTCCGCCCGCCGCTCCCGCGAGCTGACTGCCCACGGAGGTATTCCATGCTTGCTTCCTGGTACGACGACCAAGGCCCCGCCGCCGATGTCCTGCACGTCGGCGAACTCCCCGATCCCCTCCCCGGTCCCGGCGAGGTCCGCGTCCGCGTCACCGTCTCGGGCATCAACCCGGGCGACACCAAGAAGCGGCGCGGCTGGCTCGGCTCCTCCATGCCCCACCCGCGGGTGATCCCGCACAGCGACGCCGCCGGAGTCATCGACGCTGTGGGCTCCGGCGTCGACGCCCGCCGCGTCGGACAACGGGTCTGGGTGTACGGCGCCCAGTCCTACCGCCCCTTCGGCACCGCCGCCCAGTACACCGTCGTACCCGACCACCAGGCCGCACCCCTGCCCGGCCACCTCAGTGACGAGCTGGGCGCGAGCCTCGGCATCCCCGGTATCACCGCCCACCGCACCGTCTTCGCCGACGGCCCGGTCGACGGCCGACTGGTCCTCGTCCACGGGGTCCTCGGCGGCGTCGGCTCCCTGGCCGCCCAGCTCGCCCACTGGGCCGGCGCCACCGTGATCGCCACCGTCCGCCGCACCGCGGACCTCGACCACGTCGACCCGGCCGTCGTCTCCCACGCCATTGCCCTGGACACCGGCGACCCCGCCGCGGCCATCCGCTCGTACGCGCCTCGGGGCGTCGACCGGATCATCGAGGTCGCGCTCTCCGACAACGTCGACCTCGACAACGCCGTCGCCGCCAACGAGGCCGTCATCGCCGCCTACGCCACCCGCACGGACCGCACCGAGATCCCCTTCTGGCCTCTGCTGTTCAACAACGTCACCCTGCGGCTGCTCGGCAGCGACGACTTCCCCGCCGAGGCCAAGCGCCAGGCCGCCCGCGACCTCACTTCCGCAGCCGCCGTCGGCGCCCTCACCGTCGCCGTCGGCGACCGCTACCCGCTGGACGACATCGCCAAGGCCCACGACCACGTCGACGCCGGAGGCGGCCACGGCCGCATCCTGCTCACCATCCCCCGATAGCGCGGCGTTCGTCGTCAGCCAGTCCTCACGGTCACGGTGGAGGTGCTGACGCAGCCGGGCATCCTCGGGCGCGGCCGCTGCCTCGGTGGCGGTCATGCCGGTGGCGCGCCGGCGGATCGAGCTGCGGCCGGCCCTCGCCTGGGCGACCGATTGGCGGGGCGCGGCCGCCAGTCGCGGAAACGCGGGGAGGACGGGACGGTCCGCAGCCCGGCCAGGGGTGAAGGAGG